>NCCY01000060.1 GCA_002279855.1 Rhizobiales bacterium 12-68-15 | reverse complement strand
CGGGCGCGCATGGGCTTCAGCACGAACAGCGCCATCAGCGCCGCGATGGCATTGACCGCGGCCGTGACCATGAAGATCAGGTCCCAGTTGCCATATTGCGCCACGATGATGCTGGCGAAGGGCACCACCAGCGAGGCCGTGCCCTTGGCCGTATAGAGCAGGCCGGCATTGGTGGTGGCGTAGGTGGAGCCGAACGTGTCGCCGCACGTCGCCGGGAACAGCGAATAGATCTCGCCCCAGGCGAAGAAGACGAGGCCGGTCAGGATCACGAACAGGATCGGGTTGCTGCCGAAATGCCCGAGCGCCAGCACCCCCACCGCCTCAAGGGCGAAGGCCATGAACATGGTGTTCTCGCGGCCGATATTGTCCGACACCCAGCCGAAGAACGGCCGGCAAACGCCGTTCAGAACCCGGTCGATGGACAGCGCGAAGGTCAGGGCCGGCATGGTCAGGCCGAGCATGGAGACCGGCACACCGGCAATCTTGAAGTCCTTCGCGATGGAGCCCAGCTGCGCGGTGGCCATCAGGCCGCCGGCGGCAACCAGCACGAACATCAGGTACATGACCCAGAACACCGGGGCCTTCACCATCTGGGCCGGCTGGTAGTCGCGGCGCGACTGCCGCACCAGCTTGCTGGCCGATGCGGGCAGCTGGCCGGGCTTGGGGGACTGGAGCAGGAAGGACACCAGCACGACCACGCCGCCCTGGAGCAGGCCGAAGAACAGGAAGGTTGCTTCATAGCCGGAGCGCTCGATCATGGCGGCAACCGGAATGATGGTGAAGGCCGAGCCGGCGCCGAAGCCGGCGGCGGTCAGGCCGGCGGCGAGACCGCGACGGTCGGGAAACCACTTCAGCGCCGCGCCGACGCAGGTGCCATAGACGGCGCCGGCCCCGGTGCCGCCGATGGCGGAGGCGATATAGAGAACCGTCAGCGAATCGGCCTGGGACTTCAGCGCCCAGGACGCGGCGCACAGAATGCCGCCGATCAGCACCACGATGCGCGGGCCGAACTTGTCCACGAACCAGCCTTCGATCGGCACCAGCCACGTCTCGGTCAGCACGAAGACGGTGAAGGCCACCTGGATGGCCGCGCGACCCCACTGGTGCTTTTCGTTGATGGGCTCGACGAACAGCGTCCAGCCATATTGCATGTTGGCGATCATCGACATGCACACGATGCCGATCACCAGTTGAAGCCAGCGCCCGCCGACGGGTCCTGACCGTGTGGTGTTTACCTGAGACATTTCCTTCCCTTCCTTCTGACGGGTCATCGTTTCTGCGACGATGAACGGCCCGTGACGGCGCCATTCTCTCTCGCGGCGTGCGCGCCGAAGCGCCGCCGCGTTTGGGAGGGGAAGTCTTGCATGGTGTATACGGTATTTTCAGCGCGTGTTTCGGCTATGTAACCGTTAAATAGGACAAGTCACGAAACATAATTTCAAATACAACCAAACATCATCATAATATTATTGCAATTTAAGACTTATTTTCTGGACTCGAATACATCGATCAAAGCGCATTTCAACGTATATTCGCTGATATCTTGCCCCCTCCCCTCAAGCACGAATACGCCCTCCGTGAGGGCCACCACCGGCAGGGTTGCGCCAGAAACAAAAAAAGCCCCGGCTTTCGCCGAGGCTGAGGCTGAAGGAGCCGCCCGTAAGCGGCTGGAGGGACTTCTGGTTCAGACGCCGGCAGGCGCCTGCACGGTCCGGGCGGCCGCCTCGGCATTGAGCCGGTGATGGCGGGCCAGCATGGGCTTGAGCACGAACAGCGCAGCAAAAGCGGCGGTCAGGTCCATGGCGGCGACGATATAGAGAACGGTGGCCCAGGAGCCCGACGCCTCCATGATCAGGTTCGCGACCGGAACGAGCAGGGCGGCGACGCCCTTCGCGCAGTAGAGAACACCGTAGATCTTGCCCACATGGGCGCTGCCGAACGTGTCGGCGGCGGTTGCCGAGAACAGCGAGTAGACCTCGCCCCAGGCCAGGAACACGATGCCCGAGAGGATGATGAACGCCCAAGGATTGTGACCGAACGTGCCGAGGGCGACGATGCCGATGCCTTCCATCGCGAAGGCGAAGAACATGGTCTTCTCACGACCGATATGGTCCGAGATCCAGCCGAACAGCGGACGCGAGATGCCGTTGAGGATGCGGTCGAGCATCAGCGCGAACGGCAGGGCCGCCATGGCGAAGAAGTAGAGGTTCACTTCCACCTTCTTCACGCCGAGATCTTCCGCGATCACGCCGAGCTGGGCGACCGCCATCAGACCGCCGGTGACGGTGCAGATGAACATGCCGAGCATGACGTAGAACACCGGCGTCCGCAGCGCTTCGCCGAGCGTGTAGTCGCGGCGGCTCTGGGCCACGGAGGAGGAGAACACCACCTCGCCCTTCTGCGGCGCGCGCAGGAAGCCGGCGGCGAGCAGGATGACGGCGCCCTGAATGAGGCCGAACAGGAAGAAGACATCCTGATAGGACGTGGTCTTCAGCATGTTGGCGATCGGCATGATGGTGAGGACCGTGCCCGAGCCATAGCCGGCGGCGGTGAGGCCGACCGCAAGACCGCGCTTGTCCGGGAACCACTTCAGCGCGCTGTTCACGCAGGTGGCGTAGACGCAGCCGACGCCGATGCCGCCGATGGCCGCGCCCACATAGAAGCCGGTCAGCGAGGAGGCATAGGAGTTCATGATCCACGACAGGCCGGTGAACACGCCACCGATCAGCACCACGACGCGCGGGCCGTACTTGTCGATGAAATACCCTTCGATGGGGGTGAGCCAGGTCTGCACCACCACGAAGACGGTGAACGCCACCTGGATGGAGGCGCGGCTCCAGCCATGGGCATTCTGAATCTCGGGAACGAACAACGTCCAGCTATATTGAATATTCGCCGCCGCAACCATGCAGACGACGCCTGCAATCAGTTGCAACCACCTGTTAGCCTTCACCTCGGCATGCCCGGCGGGTCCAGAAGAAGCCATGTTTCCTACCCTTTGAGTACTTTGTTTTTTGTCATGAGATGATCCGGCGCGCCCTGTTTTTGTTTCCCTCCGTGCGCCGGACTGGTTCGGAACTCAGCCCCACCCCCGGTCACGCGACCGGATGCGGGGAATAGCGGGCGCTGCGCCGGCCGAACGGGGGCTCCGCGCACCGGGCGCGGGCCTCCGGTTCAGATCGAGCCGGTGGCGCGCATGTTGGCGATGTCATCGGCCGCATAGCCGATGGCGGAGAGCACCTCGTCGGTATGCTCGCCGAGCAGGGGCGCCCGCTCCACGGGCACCGCGCTGTCAGACAGGCGGATGGGGGAGGCAACCGTCACGTAGCTGCCCCGCTCAGGGTGCGGCACCTCCACGAGGAAGCCGCGCTCATAGAGGGAGCGATCCTCCATGATGTCCTTGGTGGAGAGGACGGGGCCGCAGGGAACGTCGATGGCGTTCAGCGCCTTCATCACCTCGAACTTGGTGCGGTTCCGCGTCCAGCCCTCGATCAGGCTGAAGCAGGTGTCGAGCCGCTGCGCCCGCGCCTCATGGGTGGCGAAGCGCTGGTCCTCGATCAGGTCACGCCGGCCGATCAGCCGCATCAGCGGCGCCCAGCCCTGCGGCTGGATGATGACGTAGCAATAGTCATTCTCCCCGCCGGGCGCGCAGCGCAGGGCCGCACCGGGCTGGCCGCCGCCCGAGGCGTTGCCGGCGCGCGGCACGCTCTCCGTTTCCGGGGCGCCGGGATATTCCGTGAGGGGACCGGAGGCGAGACGCTGCTGGTCACGCAGCTTCACGCGCAGCAGGTTCATCACGCAGTCCTGCATGGCCACTTCCACCCGCTGGCCGCGCCCGGTGAGGGTGCGCTGGTAGAGCGCCGCGAGGATGCCGGCCACGCAGTGGATGCCGGTTCCGGTATCACCCACCTGCGCGCTTGTGGCGGTGGGCGGACCCGAGCGCCATCCGGTGGTGCTCATGGCGCCGCCCATGGCCTGCGCGATTGTCTCGTAGGCCTTCGCCTCCACCCCGCTCTCGTCCGCGAACCCCTTGATGGACGCATAGATGAGGCGCGGATTGAGTGCGGAGATCCGCTCCCAGGTGATGCCCTGGCGATCCAGCACTCCGGCGCCGAAATTCTCCACCATCACGTCCGACGACGCGATGAGGCGCATCAGGGCCTCATGGCCCTGGGGGGACTTGATGTTGACGGTGACGCTCCGCTTGTTGGCGTTGAGCATCGTGAAATAGAGACTGTCCACGTTCGACTTGTCGCGAAGCTGCGAGCGCGTGATATCGCCCCGTCGCGGCATCTCGATCTTGATGACATCCGCCCCCATCCAGGCGAGCAATTGCGTCGCGGACGGACCGGACTGCACGTGCGTCATGTCGAGCACGCGGACACCTTCAAGTGCCTTGCCCATGCCTCACCCCTTTGGAACCACCCTGTTTGCCGGTCTGCGCCGGCTTGCGATGCACCTTCTGGCCCACCGGAGCGGCAGGGCCACCCGGAAGGCGGACCCGTCGCTCTTTATTGTCTGTCTGAAATTACGTCTATTGGATTACGTATACCAGATATGCAGACATAGCATGGTCATGAAAACCCGGCAAATGGAATCACCGGACTTCAAAACCCGTCAGCGCAGGGCGCTGAGAACCACGCCGGCGCCGGCCGCGGCATGGCCGCTCGGCACGTCCGCCTCTTCCTCGTGGAGATAATGGCGGATCAGGTCGGTGGCGCTGATGACGCCCACCAGGCCATGCTCGGCGAGCACGGGAAGGTGGCGCACCTCATGCTCGTTCATCAGCCGCAGAACCGTGCCGATGCTGTCGGAGAGGGCGCACGAGGTCAGCGTGCGCTTGATGAAGGAGGCCACCGGCATGGCAACCGCATTGGCGCCGAAATCCACCAGCGCGCGGGTCACGTCGCGCTCGGAGAACACGCCGACCACGGTATTGCCCTCGGTGCGGCAGACATCCTTGACCACCACGGAGGAGATATTCTCCCGCTTCATGATGAGCGCGGCCGTTGCAACCGTCTCGTTCATCCGCACCGTGATTATGCGGGAATGTCGTTTCTCACGCAGGATATCATCGACCGTGATCATGTGGCGTTCCCTCACTTCAAGGCCCGCGGTTGAACCCGGGTCGGTTGCATTGAGGATATGCTGGTATACGTAATACGCGCTGTCAAGACATGGAATCAGTCCAAGTCAAATCCGTCTTCATGGTGCAGCGCAAACAACGCAACCGCGTCTCATCTCGCAACTGCACGATGCAGGCCTGTCTTCGCCCCGTTCCGGGCGGGAAGTTTGTTGCCGGAAACTTGCCCGCAGCAGCATTCAATGCCATCAAGGCATGCAGTATTCCGCCTCTTCGGAGACAACCCGCGCGTTTGGCGCTCAGCGCATTCGGACAAGGGTCAGATGACGTACCAGGATATCAACGTGAAGCCGATCGAGACGGATTCGAGCTTCCGGATGAAGGCGTACCGCGCGCTGAAGGCGGCCATCATGGAGATGGACATCTACAGCCATTCCGAAGAGATCCGCCTCGAAGAGCGCCAGCTGTCGGAGAAGCTGGGCGTTTCGCGCACTCCGATCCGGGAGGCGATGACGCTGCTTGAACAGGAAGGCTTCGTGCGCTCCGTGCCCCGGCGCGGCATCTTCGTGGTGCGCAAGACGAAGCAGGAAATCCTGGAAATGATCACGGTGTGGGCCGCGCTGGAAGGCATGGCGGCGCGCCTTGCCTGCGAGATCGCCAGCGAAGCGGACATCCGCAAGCTCCGGGAAAATGTGCAGGCCTTCGCCAACCGCGATCCGGAAGAGTTCGTCAGCGAATATTCCGAGGCGAATCTCGCCTTCCACAAGCTCATCATCCGCATGTCCGGCTGCGAACTGATCGCCCAGACCACGGAGAGCCTGTTCCCGCACATGCGCGGCGTGCGCAAGGTGACCATCGGCCAGGACCACCGCGCCCAGCGCTCCATCCTCGATCACAAGCGCATCGTGGACGCCATCGAGACGCGCAATGCGGATCTGGCCGAACGGCTCGTGCGCGAGCACACGCTCGGCCTCGGCCGGCATGTGGAGGAACACGGCGAGTTCCTGAACTGAAGCCGGCCGCAGGCCCGGCGGGCCGGCGTAAAGGACCGGCCCGACACGTTCACGGGAAGCGGGCGCCGCGCCAGCGCGACGTCACCCATGGCGGGCCTGTGATGCGCGCGCCTTGCAGGGCGAGGACCGCTTCCGCGCAAAAGGGTGGCGTTCGTGCCGAAGCCCGGCAGGTCAGCCGGCGGGCGGGTTGATCACCCAGCGCCAGGGCAGAATCTCGACGCTCTCGAAGATGCCGGCGATGGCGAACGGGTCTGCGTCAAGGAAAGCCTTGGCCTCCGCCACGCTCGCCGCCTCGACCGCCAGCAGGGAGCCGATGCTGCTTGCGCCGTCCTCGCTGGTGAGCGGGCCGGCGAACACGACCTTTTCGGCATGCTCGGCCAAAAACGCCATATGGGCTGGCCGCGCTTGCGCGCGCACCTGCTCCTGTCCCGGCTTGTCCTTCTTGACCACCACGAACAGCACGCGCGTCTCCCTCGGGGCAGCGGCGCCCGGCAGGGCGCCGGGAGCCGGATGACGACGGCGCCGCAGGCGACGGGATCACCCGCCGCCGAAGCCGCGCCGAGGCCGAGACCGGCCGCTCAGGCGGCGGCCTTCTTCTTTGCCATCATGTCCACGAACCGGGCGAACAGATAATGGCTGTCGCGCGGGCCGGGCGAGGCCTCCGGATGGTACTGCACCGAGAAGACCGGCTTGTCGGTGAGGGCAATGCCGGCATTGGAGCCGTCGAACAGCGAGACGTGGGTCTCGGTGGCATTGGCGGGCAGGCTGTCGCGATCCACGGCGAAGCCGTGATTCATGGAGGTGATCTCCACCTTGCCCGTGGTCAGGTCCTTCACCGGATGGTTGGCGCCGTGGTGGCCCTGATGCATCTTCAGGGTGCGCCCGCCCACCGCAAGGCCGATCATCTGGTGGCCGAGGCAGATGCCGAAGGTGGGAATGTCCTTCGCGATCAGCTCACGGATCACCGGAACGGCATATTCGCCCGTGGCCGCCGGATCGCCGGGACCGTTGGAGAGGAACACGCCATCGGGCGCCAGGGCGAGAATGTCTTCCGCCGGCGTGGTGGCGGGCACCACGGTCACCTTGCAGCCGGCCTGCGCCATGAGGCGCAGGATGTTGCGCTTCACGCCATAGTCGATGGCGACCACGTGGAAGCGGGTGTCGGTCTGCCGGCCATAGCCCTCGGGCCATTCCCACGGCGTCTCGTCCCAGGTGAAGCGCTGCATCGAGGTGACGCCGGGCACGAGGTCCATGCCCTCAAGGCCGGGCCAGTCCCGCGCCTTCGCCTTCAGCGCCTCGATGTCGAACACGCCGTCCGGGGAATGGGCGATCACCGCGTTGGGCATGCCGCCCTCGCGGATCAGGGCCGTGAGCGCGCGGGTGTCGATGCCGGAAATGCCGGCGATGCCGCGCGCCTTCAGCCACTGGTCGAGATGACGCGTGGCGCGGTAATTGGACGGCTCGGTCACCGACGTGCGCAGCACGACGCCGCGAACGCCCGAGGACGCCGCCATGGACACCGTCTCGATGTCCTCTTCATTGGTGCCCACATTCCCGACATGCGGGAAGGTGAAGGTGATGATCTGCCCGGTATAGGAGGGATCGGTGAGGATCTCCTCATAGCCGGTGATGGCGGTGTTGAAGCAGACCTCGCCCACGCCCTCGCCGATGGCGCCGAGACCCATGCCTTCCAGCACGGTTCCATCGGCCAGCACCAGCAGTGCGGTGGGTTTGGGTTCGTTCCAGCCTTCCGCCGGATTTGGTGCGTGAGCTTGTTCCTGGGTCATGGATCGCCTAGATAAGGCGTCACGCGCCGGGACGCCAGTGGTCCGGCGGATGTCGCGCGGTTTTCTGCGCGGGGTTTTGCAGCCCCGCCGCGCCCCGCGCCATCCGGCCGTCGGCGGAGGCGAAAGTGGCCCGCCCGGATGCGTTTTGACGGCCGCGCCTGGAACGTGGCCGGTGGGCTACTCCGGATATTCTAACATTTGAGATTGAACGAGGACACCGTGCTTCGCGACGACATCAATACGGCTCTCAAAGAGAGCATGAAGGCCGGCGAGAAGCTGCGCCTGTCCACCCTGCGCCTCGTCAATGCGGCCATCAAGGACCGGGACATCGAGGCGCGCGGCCACGGCAAGGACCCGCTGACCGATGACGAGGTGCTGGCCCTGCTCGCCAAGATGGTGAAGCAGCGCGAGGAAAGCGCCCGCATCTATGTGGAAGGCGGCCGCCCGGAGCTGGCCGAGCAGGAGAAGGCCGAGATCGTCGTGATCCAGCACTTCCTGCCCAAGCAGCTCTCCGAGGAAGAGACCCGCGCCATCATTTCCGCCGTGGTGGCGGAGATCGAGGCCAAGGGCATCAAGGACATGGGCCGCACCATGGCCGTGCTGAAGGAGCGCCATGCCGGCGCCATCGACTTCGGCCGCGCCTCGGCCTGGGTGAAGGAAGCCCTCACCGCCGCCTGATCGGTCCTCCCGCGCCCTCCGGCGACTGCCGGACGGCGCCCTTGGACGGCCGGACGGGGCCTGTGGACAACGGGGAGAGCGGGAACAAGACCTCCCGCCCCGCTTTTTCGCCACGGACCGCCTTGGCCCGTCGCGGACCCCACATCGCCGCAGCGCCGCCGGAATGCTATGCTGTCGTATGGCGGTCCCATTCGAACACGCGCCCGGCGAGCTTTCCTGAATGCGATTTCCCCCCTCTTTTCTCGATGAGATCCGCGCCCGGCTGGCGGTGTCGGATGTGGTGGGAAAGCGGGTGAAGCTGCGCAAGCAGGGCCGCGAGTTCGCCGGCCTCTCGCCCTTCAATCCGGAAAAGACCCCGTCCTTCTTCGTCAATGACCAGAAGGGCTTCTATCACTGCTTCTCCTCCGGCAAGCACGGCGACGTGTTCGATTTCCTGATGGAGACCGAAGGCCTGCCGTTCGGCGAGGCGGTGGAGCGGCTGGCCGCCATGGCCGGGCTGGCGCTGCCGGAAGCGACGCCCGAATCCACCGCCCGCGAGGAACGCCGCCGCACGCTGCACGAGGTGCTCGCGCTGGCATCCGCCCATTTCGAGGCCCTGCTGCAGGGCCGTGCCGGCGCCAAGGCGCGGGGCTATCTCTCCGACCGCAGCCTCGGCCCGGCCGCCCAGAAGCGCTTCCGGCTCGGCTATGCGGCGCCCGACCGCTTCAATCTGAAGGAAGCGCTGGGCAAGGCCGGCATCGGCGTCCCGGACATGGTGGAGGCCGGCCTGCTGGTGGCGGGGGCGGACATCTCGGTCCCCTATGACCGGTTCCGCGACCGCGTGATCTTTCCCATCACCGACCTGAAGGGCCGCATCGTCGGCTTCGGCGGGCGGGCGCTGGAAAAGGATGTCCAGGCCAAGTACCTGAACTCGCCGGAGACCCCGCTCTTTCACAAGGGGGCCTTGCTTTATAACGGCTTTTCCGCCCGCGCCGCCGCCCACAAGGGCGCCCGCATCATCGCGGTGGAAGGCTATGTGGACGTGATCGCCATGGTGGAGGCGGGCTTCGAGGGCGCCGTGGCGCCGCTCGGCACCGCGCTCACCGACGAGCAGCTCCAGCTACTCTGGCGCATGGCGGACGAGCCCACCCTGCTGTTCGACGGCGACAAGGCGGGCCGGCGCGCGGCCTTCCGCGCCATCGACCTCGCCTTGCCCCATCTGAAGCCCGGCAAGAGCCTGGCATTCGGCACCCTTCCCGAAGGGCAGGACCCCGACGACCTGCTGCGGCGCTCCGGGCGGGAGGCCATGGAGGCGGTGCTCGCCCGCACCGAGCCGCTGGCGGACATGCTGTGGGCGCGGGAAACCGAAGGCACCAATCTCGACACCCCCGAGCGCAAGGCGGCGCTGGAAGCGCGGCTGAACGAGCTTGTGGGCGCCATCGCCGACGAGAGCGTGCGCCGCCATTACCGGCAGGACCTGAACGACCGCATGCGCCGCCTGCTTCAGCCGGCGGCCCCTGCGGGGGCGTGGTCCGGACGGCGCGCGGGACCGCGGGGACGGGGACGGGACGCGGCGCCACCGGCGCTTGTGCTGCGCGGCGTGGAGGTGGGCCGCTCGCCCGCCATCGTCGGCGGTGCCTCCATCCTGCCGCGCAACGAGGCGCTGCTGCTGTTCTGCCTGATGAACCATCCCTGGCTGCTGGACGAGTTCGGCGAAGCCATCGCCGCCCTGCCCTTCGCCCATGCAGAAGCGACCGCCTTGTGCCGCGCCCTGCAGGAGGCCCACATGGAGGATCCGGAGGCGCTGACACTGACCCTGCCGGAGCAGCTTGAGGCCGTGCGCCGCCGGGTGTGCAGCCTCGCCAATCCGAGAATGGACTGGCCGGCCTATCCGGATACCGGCAAAGACGATGTTCGCCTCTGGTGGCGCCAGCGCTCGGCCTTGCATCTCAAGGCTTACACGCTATCTAGGGAATTAAGGGAAGCCGAGCAGCAATTGGGTGACGATCCAAGCGAGGCGAATTTCGCCTGGTTACAGGATGTGCACGAGCGCATGTCGGCGGTGGAAGGGACGGAGGCCCTGGTTGAGGGGTTCGGCGCGGCATCCGGTCGCGCTTCGGCGCGCTCGGTGTGAGCGCTCGCTTCCGGAGCTTTGAGCGTGCAAGGAACCGGCGCATGGGTGGCGGCGGTTCAGGCTGATTTAACGGGATCGCCTTATGGGATGATTCCAGCAGGATGGGGAAGGCGGTGGGCCGGGCTTCGGCGCGCCGCCGTTGCGCCGTTCGCAGGCGGCGAAAGTTCAGGAGAAGTCCATGGCGAAGCAGGCCACCGAGACGAGCGAGGCGCCGGAGAAAGAGAACGAAGCCCCCGATGGGCCGTTGCTCGATCTCTCGGACGCTGCCGTCCGGAAGATGATCAAGAATGCCAAGCGCCGGGGCTATGTGACCTACGAGCAGCTCAACGAGGTGATGCCTTCCGAGGAGGTCACGTCCGAGCAGATCGAGGACACGCTCGCCATGCTCAATGACATGGGCATCAACGTCGTCGAGGCCGAAGAGGCTGCGGACGAGGAAGGTGGCGAGGAAACCGAGACGGCGGAGGAGCCGGAGGAGCCGGAGAGCGGCGAGATCGCCGAGGCCGCGCCCCGCGCGGTCGCGCGCTCCGAGACCAAGTCCGAGCCGGCCGAGCGCACCGACGATCCCGTCCGCATGTATCTGCGCGAGATGGGCAGCGTCGAGCTGCTGTCCCGCGAGGGCGAAATCGCCATCGCCAAGCGCATCGAGGCCGGCCGCGAGGCCATGATCGCGGGCCTCTGCGAAAGCCCCCTCACCTTCCAGGCCATCATCATCTGGCGGGACGAGCTGGTGGAGGGCAAGGTCCTCCTGCGCGACATCATCGACCTTGAAGCCACCTATGCCGGCCCCGAGGGCAAGAACCCGCCGGCGCTGGAAGGCGAGACGGCGCTCGCCCCCGAGGCGGGCGAGGACGGCCTGCTGGGCGAAGGCGCCGCCCCCGATGGCGATGAAGACGACATGGAGAACTCCCTGTCGCTCGCCGCCATGGAGACGGAGATCAAGCCGAAGGTGCTGGAAACCTTCGAGCGCATCGCGGACAATTACAAGAAGCTCCGCCGCCTCCAGGACCAGAACGTCGAATCCAAGCTGAAGAACGAGACGCTTTCGCCGGCGCAGGAGCGCAAGGCCAAGAAGCTGAAGGAAGACCTCGTTCTCGACATGAAGTCGCTCTCGCTCAACCAGGCGCGCATCGATGCGCTGGTGGAGCAGCTGTACGAGATCAACAAGCGTCTCGTCGGGCTTGAAGGCAAGCTGCTGCGCCTCGCCGAGAGCTTCGGCGTCGCCCGCGAGGACTTCCTGAAGCAGTATCAGGGCTACGAGCTGGACCCGAAGTGGATCCTGCGCGTGTCCAAGCTGGGCTCGCGGGGCTGGAAGGGCTTCGTCGCGTCCGAGAAGGACGGCATCCGCGACCTGCGCACCGACATCCACAATCTCGCGACCGAGACGGGGCTGGAAATCCTCGAATTCCGCAAGATCGTGCAGATGGTGCAGAAGGGCGAGAAGGAAGCCCGTCAGGCCAAGAAGGAAATGGTGGAGGCCAATCTGCGCCTCGTCATCTCCATCGCCAAGAAATACACCAATCGCGGCCTGCAGTTCCTGGACCTGATCCAGGAGGGCAATATCGGCCTCATGAAGGCGGTGGACAAGTTCGAGTACCGGCGCGGCTACAAGTTCTCCACCTATGCCACGTGGTGGATCCGGCAGGCGATCACCCGCTCGATCGCCGACCAGGCCCGCACCATCCGCATCCCCGTGCACATGATCGAGACGATCAACAAGATCGTGCGCACCTCCCGTCAGATGCTGCACGAGATCGGCCGCGAGCCGACGCCGGAGGAACTGGCGGAAAAGCTCGGCATGCCGCTGGAGAAGGTCCGCAAGGTCCTCAAGATTGCCAAGGAGCCCATCTCCCTCGAAACGCCCATCGGCGACGAGGAAGACAGCCATCTCGGCGACTTCATCGAGGACAAGAACGCGATCCTGCCGATCGACGCGGCGATCCAGTCCAACCTGCGCGAAACCACCACGCGCGTCCTCGCCTCGCTCACCCCCCGCGAGGAGCGGGTGCTGCGCATGCGCTTCGGCATCGGCATGAATACGGACCACACCCTTGAGGAAGTGGGCCAGCAATTCTCCGTCACCCGCGAGCGCATCCGCCAGATCGAGGCGAAGGCGCTGCGCAAGCTGAAGCACCCCTC
>NCCY01000059.1:3098-21402 GCA_002279855.1 Rhizobiales bacterium 12-68-15 | reverse complement strand
CATTCAAGATTTAGTAACAAAGTTCTATTCCGTCCTCTTCAGCTTGGATTTGTCCCAATCTAGCAAGTGTCCTCCCCGCGGTCCACACATTCGGGCAAGATACCCAGCTAAATGAAAACGTTAGGGATCTGTCGCGAAGGGTAAGCTGCGGTGCGAGGCTGCGCTATTCCACGGCATGGCGACAGGAATGAGACAAATATCCGGCAATTTTGCTGTGTCGTGATGCAGCTTCCCTCGCTGGGATAGCTAAGGCACCGCATCGCGGGAGTGCAGGGTAAGGGCGACACTTTACTTCGCGGCCATCCTACCCGTCAGCTGGATCGGGGGCCGCTTTTGGCGAATTCTGCCAGCGCCTCCTTAACAACAGCCTGCTGCTTACAGGTTTCAAGCAACACCGCCGCTCCAGTTTGCGAGCGACAGGGCCTCTCAGGATGGTCGAAACCGCATGGTAAAAGCCGTGCCTGTGATCCGGAAAGCAGACCATGGGATACGATCTGCGCATCCGTCCGGGCGCCGCCAGATTTCACCCTCGCGCTCAATCGCGATCGCTTGAGGATCCGCCGGGCAATTTGGCTCTCCAGCCACTTGCGCGGAAGAGGCACAGCGGACCCCGGCCGCAGATCGATGGCGTGGCGCAGCGCGGAACAGGATTTCGAAACGGAAAAGGCGTGCGGATCTCTCCGCACGCCTTGAAACTGGATCACCGGCAGCCTGCGCCGCCTGATCTGCCTTTTCAGCCGGATGCCATCGGGCGATGACGCCCCCGGCTGCTCAGCATCACGCAGCCGGGCGGAAGGTCTTCTCGGCGGCAGCCTTGATGGGCTCGGAGGACTCGGTCGCAATCTTCTGCGCCAGAGCCGACAGCTCCTTGGTCTGCGCCTGGAGGCTCTCATACTGCGTGCGCAGGTGAGAGGTGGACAGCTCGACGGCCTCGGACGGGCTCTTGGCGGACAGCACGGAGGCGAAGAAATCGAACGCCGAATTGATGTTCGTGCGCAGAATTTCCAGCGACTTCACATTGTATTCGGCAACGCCCTTGGCGGCGGAGGAACAGGAATCCTCGATCATGCCAGAGGTCTGCTCGGCAGCAGCCTTGAACTTTTCGTAATTGCCGCGCGCGTTGAGGACGCTCTTCTCAGCCATGTCCTTGAAGGGAGCAGGCATTTCAAACTTGGAGAAGGCGCTGCCGGCGGCAGCCATCTGATCCTGGAAGGCTTTGGCGAAGCTATCGTTCATGACGTCCTCGGTGCGCTATTTGCCGCTACTGACGATGACTTCATGCGGGGTGACACTCGCCCCGACGATCACCGTTCTTAACGGAATATAATCATGGAGGACTGCATGGTCTTGGCGGCGTTGGTTCCGGCCGCCTGAAGGTCTTCGCTCACCGACTTGGCATGGGCGGTGGCGGCAGCGCCGAGGGCCTGAAGGCGCTCCACGAGGGCCCGCGTGTGCTCATCCAGCGTCTTCATGGTGGATTCGCCGATGGACTTCGCATCCGCCCCGAAAGCAGCGGCCTGTGCGGCCACGGCCTGCGCCTGCTCGGTGAGGAAGGCGGTCTGGAGGCTGAAGACTTCCTGCGGAGAGCGGGCCTGCACCAGCTTGTTGAGGAATTCGAAGCTCGCATTCACATTGGCCTCGACGAGACCGATGGTCTTCTGGCGCAGTTCCTTGATGCCGGACTGCACTTCCTTGAGGCGCTCTTCGGAGTCACCAACCGCGCTGCGGGCCGAGTCGAACAGCGTGTCGAACGCCTGCCGGGCCTGGGCCACATTCTTTTCGGCGATGGCCCGCAGTTCCGCAGGCAACTCGAGGTCCGGACCGAACTTGTTGGTCATCGTCGTCACTCCTCGGGCATTTGGGCCACCGGCGTGGGGCCTTGGACGATCTTAAGGGCGTCCTTTTCGGGATGGAATTGCTTTAACGCAGAAAAGCGCCGTCAGTTGCTCCCAACAGGCTTGCCGGCTTAGAAAATAGCCGCGACCCACCTGCAATCCGGGCACGCCGACGACGGCATCGGGAATGATCGTTTCGCAGACGAAGAACGTGTGCCGCAACGTTAATCTTTCGATGCCATGTTGAACCCGCGCAAAGGGGGCCGCACGATGCCCTCCTTGCCTGCCGGCCGGACAATGGGGGGTCATGACCGAGCACACGACGCGCCTGCCGATTTCTGACGAGCCAGCGTTTTCCGCGCTGCGCCGAACGGACCTGCCTTCGTTCCTCGTCGCCGTATCGGACAACAGGATTCTCATGGCGACGCCGGCGTGCGAACCTCTGGGCGTGCGGGCGGACAGCCCTGCGCCGCTGCCGGTGAAGGCGATCACGCGCACCATGGGCGGCGCTGTCGGCCAGCCGCCCCGGCTGGAGCGCATCCGCCTGCCCAATGCCTTCGTGCCCCGCCTGTTTTCCTGCGCCACCCTGCCCTCTTCCACCGGCCCGGTGGTGCTGTTCGCGGACCCCGACGCCCTCGCCGCACCGGAGGACGAGGCGCCGCAGGCGGCGCCCGCTCCGTCTCCCGTCGCGCCACCTCCGGCGGCCGCGCCGGCCGAGCCGGCCCGCCAGCCGGTGCGCTTCACCTGGGAGATGGACGCGGACGGCCATTTCACCGCCCTTTCCCCCTCCTTTGCGCGCGCCGGCGGCGATGCTGCCCGCTGGATCGGCCGCTCGCTGGACGATCTGGTGGTGGACGCGGCCCTTGAGGGGGCCGACGCCGCCCTCGACGCCATTCGACAGGGCGCCACCTTCGCCAATGCCGGCTTTCGCACCTCCGGCGGCAGCCGGATCGAGATCGGCGGCGTGCCGCTGTTCAATGGGGTGAAGCAGCAGATCGGCTGGCGCGGCTTCGGGCTCGTGTGGCCCGGCACCCCTGATTTGGGCGAGACGCCCGTCTCACCGGACGCATCCTTTGCGGCCAATGTGGTGCCGCTGCGGGGCAGCAACCTCACGCCTCGCGAGCGCTCCGCCTTCGACGAGATCGCGCGCACCCTCACCACCGCCATCGATGGCTGGGCGCGGCCCCCCGGCCCCTCCCACGAGGAGGCCGATTATCCGGTTCCGCCGGCGGAAGCCTTCGCGCCCTTGCCGGATGAGGCGGCCGAAAGCCCTGGCGTTCCGCCCGCCCCGGCGAACGCATGGGACGACAGTCTCCTGAACCGCCTGCCCATCGGCCTCGCCGTCCAGCAGGACGGCGGCATCGTGTTTCTGAACGACACCCTGCTGGCGTGGCTGGCGCTGGAGGATCTGGCGGCCTTCACCCGCGCCGGCGGCTTCGGCTCCCTGCTGACGCGGGACACGCCGGAGGAGCCCCTGTGCCTGCGCACGCTCAGCGGGCCGAGCCCGGTAGATGTCCGTCTCATCAAATGTGACTGGCACGGCAAGCCGGCGGTCATCCACGTCCTGCGGCTCGCGGAGGCCGCTCTCGCCTCCCGGTCCCGACACATGACGGTGCAGGCCGAAGGGACGTCCTCCACCCTCGACCTGTTCGCTTTCCCCATTCTGGTGGTGGACCGCTCGGGCTCGATCCAGCAGGCGAACGGTGCGGCGGCGGAGCTTTGCGGTTTTCCCGCCGACGAATTGCGGGGCGAGCCCTTCACCCTCGCTTTCGCCACGGAAAGCCAGGCTGAAGCCGTTTCGCTGCTTGATGCCGCCATCGCCACCGATTCCGCCCCCGAGAGCCGGCACCTTTCCGCGCGCAGCCGCGACGGCGTCCATCAGCAGGTGGAAGTCACCCTCGCCCGCATGCCGGGCGAAGGGCATCTCTATTCCATCGCCCTGCGACTGGTGGGGGACGGCGGGCCGCTTCATGGGACACCCGTCCCGGAACTGCTGTTCCCCGACCCCGCGCCTCCGTCCGATCAGGCGCTCAGCCATTTTGTCCGCCGCGTCTCCCATGGCGTGCGGTCCCCGCTCAACGGAATCCTTGGCTTCGTGGAGAGCGTCCGGGCCTCCGCCTTCGGGCCGGTGGGCAACAGCCGCTATTCCCGCCATGCGGAAGCGGCGGCGGCGGCGGCCCAGCAATTGCTGGCGACGCTGGAAGACATCGAGGCCCTCGCCCATCCCGCCGCAGCCGAGGCCGTGGAGGTATGCACGCTCGTCACCGTGGTCGCGAGCGCCGTGGAGCATGCCCTGCCCGCCATCCGGCGGCGGCGTCAGGTCCTGCGCAATGACTGCGCAACGGAACTCACCGTGCGGATGAACCGGGAGGTGCTGGCCTTCCTCGTGCGCAGCGTGCTGGAGGAGGCCATCCGCGCCACGCCCACGGCCGGTCAGATCATGGTCTCCGCCCAGATCATGGAGTCGGGCGGCGACAAGCGGATCGGCGTCCTCATACGGGACGGTGGTCCCAGCTTGACGGAACCCCAGATCGCGCAGGCGCTGTCGCCGTTCCAGGCGGCCAGGGCGTCGGATCGCTTTTCCTCCAGCGGCCGCCCGTTCCGGCTGGCCCGGCTGGCGGCGGTGCTGAAGGCGAATGGCGGCGAACTGCGCCTGCGGCGGGGCGTGGAAAGCGGCATGCTCTGCGAATTGTGCCTGCCGCTCTGACATTCCGCGCCCCGAAGACGTGCCGGTGCACCGGCCGCCGGCTTCATCGGCTTTTCAAACCGCGCCCTTAAGGGTATCCGCACATATGGACCTGAGCGGCATGCGGGGGCGGCCTTGGATATCTCCTTCACCTTTCTGAGCCTCGCCAGCAGTGTCGCGCTGCTGCTGTGGGGCACCCATATGGTGCAGAAGAGCGTGGAGCAGGCCTTCGGGCCGCGCCTGCGCGATCTGCTGGGGACCGCGCTCAAGACCCGCGTGCATGCCTTTCTCGCCGGCATCGGCGTCACCGCGCTGTTGCAGAGCAGCACGGCCACCGGCCTGATGGTGGCCGGCTTCACCGCCGCCGGCGTGGTCGAACTGGTGCCCGCCCTCGCCGTGATGCTGGGTGCCAATGTGGGCACCACGCTGGTGGTGCAGCTTCTGTCCTTCGACATTTCCGCGCTCGCCCCCGCCCTGATCCTGGTGGGCGTCATCATGGCCCGCCGCCGGGGCGCGGGGACGGTGCGGGAACTGGGGCCGGCGCTGATCGGGCTCGGCCTCATGCTGGTGGCATTGCGCCACATGATCGAGATCTTCACCCCGTTCGAGGATGCCCCCGGCCTGCGCCTTGTCATGGGGGCGGTGGCCACCTCGCCGCTCATCGCGCTGATCATCGGCGCGCTGCTCACCTGGATCGCCCATTCCAGCGTGGCGATCGTGCTGCTGGCCATGTCGCTGGCCGTGAAGGGCGTGGTGCCGCCGGAGGCCGGCTTCGCGCTGGTGATCGGCGCCAATATCGGCAGCGCGCTCAATCCGGTGATCGAGGGCAGTAACGCGCTGGACCCGGCCTCCCGCCGCATGCCGTTCGGCAATCTCTTCAATCGCCTCGTGGGCGGGGCGCTGGCGCTGCTGGCCATCGAGCCGATGACACGGGCCATGGTGTGGCTTCAGCCGGACAGCGGCCGCGCCATCGCCGACTTCCACACCCTCTTCAACGTGGTGATGGCGCTCGCCTTCCTGCCGTTCCTCAGCTTCTATGCGGCGCTTCTGAAGCGGCTGTTTCCGGACAAGGTGAACGAGAGCGATCCGGCGCGCACGCTCTATCTGAGTTCCGCTGCGCTCGAAATGCCCGTGATCGCCATCGGCAATGCCGCCCGGGAAGCCCTGCGGCTCGCCGACATCCTGGAAACCATGCTGCATGACGTGAAGCTTGCCCTTCAGGGCGGGCGGGGCGAGCCTGTGGCGGAAGCCAGCCAGCTCGACGACGTGATGGACCGGCTCAACAGCGCTATCAAGGCCTATCTGCTCGCCATTCCCCGCAGCGCGCTGACCGAGGCGGACGACCGGCGCATCGCCGAGATCCTCGCCTTCGCCACCAACATGGAGCAGGCGGGGGATGTGATCGACGCCAGCATGCTGGCACTGGCCGCCAAGCGCCTGAAGCGCGGGCTAACCCTGTCGCCCGAGGGAAATCAGGAACTGGACGCCATTTTCGGCCGCGTCATCATGAACCTGCGCGCCGCCGCCGCCCTGTTCGTCAATGACGATCCGCGTGCGGCGCACATGCTGGCGGCGGAAAAGGCGGTGTTCCGCGACATCGAGACCAAGGCCACGGAAGATCACATGGAACGGCTGCGCGCCGGCCAGAGCGGGACCGCCGAAGCTGCCGGACTACATCTTGAGGTTGTGCGCGATCTCAAGCGCATAAACGCCCATCTGATCTCTGGCACGGCCTATCCCGTCCTTGAGCGCGGAACCGCACTTCTTGCCAATCGTGTAATCAATAGTAACCTCAAAGAATAGCATCTCGGCCCAGTATAAGATGTTGAGCATGGTACAACCGTACGATATACACTGTGACCTGACTGCATCACACAGCGCATGACCAACCATATTGGATGCGATTTTACCTCCGCATTCGGAAGTGCCTTTTTTTAGCCTGATGCCCGGGACATTCCCGCCCCATTGACCTTCCATCCAGTCGCCTCCCATCAACAACATGGAGGTCTCTGGCATGGTGTTCAGAGGAAGGATTGCGCTTACGACCATCGCACTGTCGATGGGCGTGCTCGCCCCACCCGCCCTTGCAGATACCGACCAGACCGGCGTTGCATCCTATTATTGGCAAGGCAAAGGGACGGCGAGCGGCGAACGCTTCAACGCCAATGCCATGACCGCCGCGCACCGCTCGCTTCCCTTCAATACCAAGGTGCAGGTCACCAACCTGCGAAACGGCCGCTCGGTGGTGGTGCGCATCAATGATCGCGGACCCTTCATTCGCGGTCGCATCATCGATGTGTCGAAGGCCGCCGCCGGTGAACTCGGCTTCAAGGGCCACGGGCTCACGAAAGTCAGCATCAAGGTGATCGGCAACGATACCGAACTCGCTGCCCAGACGCCGCAGGCTCCGGAAAAGACGCAGAAGCGCACCCAGGTCGCCAGCATCTCCGAACCACGCGCCGCCGCCGCAGAGAGCGCCGCGCCCGAAGCCGCTCCCGCCAATGGCGGCTGGACCCTGGTTCCATCTCCCTCCGCGCGCACAGAGGCGCCCGAGAGCAGCCCGACGCCCTGAACCGCATCCGCATCTGAAAGCGGCCGGCGTCCCCCAACGGGCACACCCGTCCCAAACCGCAACGAGATGGACGAACCTGTCTGCGACGGCCCCGTCGCGGAAATGATCGCGCGCGCCCACATCCGGCGCTGGCGTGACGGGGGCTAGTCGTCGTCGTTGCGCATGGTGTCGACGAGAAGCCGCCGACATTCCCCGAGTTCATACAAGGCCGACTGGAGCCGGTGCATGTCGTCCCGCGACAGCACCGGCTGCGGCGCATGAACCGGGGCTGCCGCCAGACGCGGCTCCGACCGCAGATGCGGCGGCAGATACTGCTCCGGCGGACCTTGCCGGCGCGGCGGGGCCGGGTAGCGCCCCTCCCCGTCATAAGCCTGATCGTAGTCGTCCGGTTCCGCCTCTTCGGGAAACACGCCCGTCAACGGTCCCACGCGACCCGTCGCCGGCCGCTGATCCTGACCCGGCCGGGCGCGGGCGGGAATGTACTCCTCCGGCGGGCCGGGAATGCCGTATTCGGCCGCACCCGGCGGGGCGTGCTCGCGAAGACGGCGAATCCGCTCGTTCAGGGGCTCTGAAATCTGCTCCTCCGGCGGCGTCAGCACGTCATCCTCGAAAAACGGCAGCAGGGGATCTTCCAGTTCCGGCAGCGGCGCGGGCTCGGGCACGCGGGAGGCCGGGCCGCGCGTCGGGCGCCTCAGGGGCGGTGCGGGCGCAGCGCGCGGGGCGGCCGGCGGGGGGGGCGCCCACACGTCGGGCGGTTCCGCATGGCGCGCCGGTGCGGCCGAGGGCGCGGCGCCAGAGGAGCGCACGGACAATTCGTCCCGCTGCACATGGCGCGGTTCGGGACGCGGATGCGGATCGGCCCGGCCGGCCTCCCGACGATCAGGATCGACGCGGCCGAACTCGGAGCGGCCAAAATCGGGGCGGTCAAACTCCGTCCGGTCATAGTCGGACCCGCCATATTCGGAGCGGGCGCCAAACTCCGCCCTGCCCGCATCGGTCCGGTGGGCCGGAGCGTCGCGGTAGCCGGCGTCGGAGGGATAGCCGGACTCGGCCCGATGGGGCGGTTCGGCGCGGTAGGGGGACTCCGCGCGATGAGGCGTTTCGGCGCGATGCGGCGGTTCGGGGCGGTAGGCGGGATCGGCCCGCAGGTCATCAAAGCGCGGCTCGCGGCCGATGCGGTCGTCGGGATAGTCGTCAAACGCCTCGAAATCCGGCGCCCGCCTTTGCGCGGCAGGCCGCGCCCGCTCATCCGGCAGGTCGATGGCAGGCTGCGGCATCTCGAAACCGGGCAGGAAGGCGTCCGGCGGGTCGAAGGCCTCCAACGGCCGGTCCGCCGCCCGGCGGGCGCGCACAGGCGCCGGGGCGGGAGCCGCCTGCCGTCCTGCGTCCGGCCGCGCCATCGGCGGGTCTTCAGGCCGGGGCCGCCCGGGGGCACGGGCCGGCTCGGGCGCGCGAGCGCGCGGAGCCGGGGCAGGCCGCGCCGGTTCTGGCGGGTCTTCGTAGAGATCGCTGTCGTCGAAGGCGGGGCCGGAGCGGTCGGCGATGAGGGGGGCTTCGTTCTTCGCGCGACGCCCGGGCAACAGGCTGCCCAGCAGGCCGGGCTTGGGCGTGGACGCCACTTCCGCCGGCGCCCGCCCGATCACGTCAACGGGCCGGCCTTCCAGCAGGTCCGCACCCATGGTCTGGATGTGACGCGCGCCCTGATCCTTGAGGATCTTCTGCACACCCTTGATGGTGTAGCCTTCGGCATACAGCAGGTGCCGGATCGCCCGCAGGAGATCCACATCCTCGGGGCGATAGAAGCGACGTCCGCCCGCGCGCTTGACGGGCCGGATCTCGGTGAAACGGGTTTCCCAGAAGCGGAGCACATGCTGCGGGAGGTCGAGATGGTCCGCCACCTCGCTGATGGTGCGGAAGGCGTCGGGCGACTTGTCCGAATGCCTCTCTGCCACGTGCCCCAATCCCGCTTAAAACGTCGTCAAAACGACGGTCAGGACAGAAGCGCTCAGTCTTCGTCCGCTTCGTCTGCTGTGCGCCCGTTTATCCGATTCTTCAAGATGCTCGAAGGCTTGAACACCATGACGCGGCGCGGTTCGATGGGAACCTCCTCGCCGGTCTTCGGGTTCCGCCCGATGCGCTTGCCCTTGTCACGGACCACGAAGGATCCGAACGACGAAAGCTTGACCGTTTCACCGCGTGCCAGGCAGTCGGCAACTTCGCTCAGAACGGCTTCGACGAGCGCCGCCGATTCCGTGCGAGACAGTCCAACCTGCTGGTAAACGGCTTCACACAGATCCGCTCGCGTGACGGTCTTGCCAGTCATGCGTCTCCCCAGCCCCAAGAGAAATACAGAGTTTCAGGAACGTACCCACTCCGGGCGAGATCGGTCAATGCAATTAACGATTTATTACCATCGCACCAAGGCCGAAGCCCATGTGAACCCGCCACCCATCGCCTCCAGCAGGACGAGATCCCCGTCCTTGATCCGACCATCCTTACGCGCCACGTCGAGGGCGAGCGGGATGGAGGCTGCGGAGGTGTTACCGTGCCGATCCACGGTTGTCACCACCTTCTCGGGTGCAATGTTCAGCTTTTGCGCGCTGGCGTCGATAATGCGCCGGTTGGCCTGGTGGGGAACGAACCAGTCGATGCTTTCGGCGCTCTCGCCGGTGGCGGCAAAGGCGTCCTCGATCACGTCGGTAATCATGCCGACCGCATGGCGGAACACCTCGCGGCCCTCCATGCGCAGATGACCCACCGTCTGGGTGGAAGACGGGCCGCCATCCACATACAGCTTGAAGCGGTGGCGTCCGTCCGAGCGCAGATGGGTGGTCACCACGCCCCGCGCGCCCGCCTCGTCGGCAGGAACCGCCTCGATCACCATCGCCCCGGCGCCATCGCCGAACAGGACGCAGGTGGTGCGGTCTTCCCAGTCGAGAATGCGGGAGAAGGTCTCGGCGCCGATCACCAGCGCGCGCTTGAACATGCCGGTGCGCAGGTGCGCGTCGGCGGTGGCCAGCGCGAACACGAATCCGGAGCAGACCGCCTGGAGATCGAACGCCGCACCCCGCACGATTCCCAGCTCCGCCTGCACGGTGGCGGCGGTGGCGGGAAACGTCTGGTCGGGCGTCGCCGTGGCCAGCACGATGAGGTCGATGGCATCCGCCCCGAGGCCGGCATCGGCCAGCGCGCGTTCGGCCGCAATCCGCGCCAAGGCGGACGTCGCCTGCCCGTCCGCCGCGACATGCCGCTGGCAGATTCCGGTGCGCTGGACGATCCATTCGTCCGACGTGTCCAGTCTGCGGGAAAGCTCTGCGTTCGTGACGACCTTCTCGGGAAGGTAGGAGCCTATCCCCCGAACCACGGACCTGATGGCGTTCACGATCGTCCTTCCGCTACAGCGGCCTCTGTGGACGCCGGCGTGCCCGCTGCGGGGGACCGGCTGAGGAGGCTCTTTTCAATCTGCGTCAGCAACTGGTGACGCACCATGTCGTATCCGAGGTCAACCGCCGACGCGAAACCCTCGGCATTGGCGCCACCGTGGCTCTTGATAACGACGCCATTGAGGCCGAGGAACACGCCGCCATTGGAGCGGCTGGGGTCCATCTTTTCCTTGAGCATCCGGAAGGCGTCGCGCGCCAGCAGATAGCCGAGCCGCGCGCGCCAGGTGCGGCCCATGGCGGCGCGCAGATAGCTCGCGATCTGCTTGGCGGTGCCTTCGGCGGTCTTGAGCGCGATATTGCCGGAAAAGCCTTCCACCACCACCACATCCACGGTGCCGGCGCCGATGTCGTTGCCCTCGACGAAGCCGTGATAGATGAGGTCGGGCTGGGGGCCTTCGCGCAGGAGCCGGCCGGCTTCCTTCACTTCCTCGACGCCCTTGATCTCCTCGACGCCCACATTGAGCAGGCCGACCGTGGGGCGCGGAATGTCGAACAGGGTGCGCGCCATGGCGGCGCCCATGATCGCCATCTCGATCAGGCTCTGGGCGGTGGCGCCGATGGAGGCGCCCATGTCCAGCACGATGCTCTCGCCGCGCAGGGTCGGCCAGATGGCCGCGATGGCGGGGCGGCCGATTCCCGGCATGGTGCGCAGGTTGACCTTCGCCATGGCCATGAGGGCGCCGGTATTACCTGCCGAAACGGCAGCATCTGCCTCGCCCACTTTCACCGCATCGATGGCGCGCCACATGCTGGACTTGTAGCGGCCGGCGCGCAGCGCCTGGCTGGGCTTGTCGTCCATGCCCACCACCACATCGGTATGGACAATGCGGCAGACGGCAGCGAGCGCCGGCTGGCCGGCGAGCACGGCCTGGATCCGCGTCTCGTCGCCAAACAGAATGAAGCGCGCATCCGGATGCCGCGCCTGCGCTACGGCAACGCCGGCAAGCACGACCTCGGGTCCATGGTCGCCACCCATGGCATCGATGGATATGCGGACGCTCATGTCACAGGGGCTTCCGGTTTCGACAAAGGTCGCCCTCCTCGGGGCGCGGCGGGACAATAGCGCCTCGCAACGAAGCCGCAACACCCTGCCGAAAAATCAGGTCTTATCCTTCAGCCGGCCGAGGGCGGCAAACGGGGATGCGCCCGATTCGTCATCAAGCGGCGCATCGAACACCTCGCCTGCGCGGCGGGGATAGGGATCGACACCGAGGGTGAGGAATTCCGTCACCAGCGCGCCGAGATCAATGCGCCCGTCCACGATGGGATCGGGCTGGTTGACCTCGACCTCGTCCTCCTCGCCCTTCGGCTCGGCGGGAATCTGCGATTCCGGAACGAACTGGACGTCCACGAACTCGGTGACATCGCAGTCGAAGGCCTCCAGCGAGACCACCGACACCTGCCGCACCGTCGCCGCGACCTCTCCGGTCACATGGGCGCCGTCACCGGAGGTGGGCTGCACCTTCAGCTGGGCGCAGACCGCATGGATCTGCACCACATCCACATGCCGGGCGAGGGCTTCGAGGGTTCGGGCATCGGGCTCGATTCGGAAGGTCCGGCCCTCCGGAGGCAGATCCGCCAGACGCACGAAGTGGGAAAACGGCAGATCAGACATTCACCTTGTCCTCGTTCGGCGCCGGATTCGGGAAGGTGATGTCACCCCGAAGAAGCCCGGCAACGTCAGTCTCGGCCAGCAGGGCCACCGCGGCGCGCACATAGGTCGCGAGCCGGGCCGCCGCCGGGTCTGCACTGTCCCGCTCCAGCACATTGCGGGCGAGAGCGATCTCCAGTGCATTCCCGTCCTGGTTTAACGCAGCATCGTATGCGGCGGTCCGTCCGTAAAATGCCTGGCCGATCTTTTTCATCCGTTTTGGTACGGACAGGTCCCCGACCCCCAGTTCGCGCAGCGTGCGGTCGAGATCGTCCAGGAACGCGTCGAACGTGGCCTGGGATGCGGCGCGTCCCGCCTCTCCCTCGCCCTTCAGGCGGTGGCAGACGAGAAAAGTATGGAGGATGAGCAGTTCGAGGCGACCTTCCATGCTATCCGCCACATCGAAGTGGGTATAGAAGGCCGGCTGCCGCGACTGCGCCACGATCGCGCCATAGAGGCGCTCGATGCTCGGATGTGGCTGGTGTCGGCGAAACAGGCTGAACATTTTCTTGTCGGATTGCGTGTTGGCTGCCGGCTGCGGGTGCATCATTGTAACGAACCGGGCGTAGCCTGCGAACGCCTCCATGGCAAGGGTTGCAGGCCATCTAGGCGCGGCGAAGACGAGGAATGAGGCGTGGCGTCATCAGAACGGGTAACTTCGACGGCACAGGGGCGGATGGCGTTCTGCGCCCTGCTGGCGGCAGGTCTTCTGACGGGCTGCGGCTCGAACAACGGAATCCAGCTCGTGGGAGGCTCGGGAACGAGCCTCAGCGGCGTGGTCCGGACATATCAGCGCGGCTACGTCATGAGCGAGGGCGCGCTGGATCAGGTGCCGGTGGGATCGAGCCAGGAGCAGGTGCTGCTCGTGCTCGGAACGCCCTCCACCGTCGCCACCGTCAACGGTGACGTGTTCTATTACATCTCGCAGACGCAGCAGAAGGTGGCGTTCCTGAAGCCGGAAATCACCGAGCAGAAGGTGCTGGCGATCTATTTCGGCAAGGACCGCCGGGTCACCCGCATCGCCAATTACGGCCTTCAGGACGGCAAGATCTTCGACTTCGTGACCCAGACCACGCCGACCTCCGGCGAGGAGCTGAGTGTGCTGAAGCAGATCATCTCCGCGACCAACTTCACGCCCAGCCTCTGATTCATCCCTGCGACGCCGGCTGTCCCGGCGTCGCACCCTGCCCGGCTATCGTTCAGAGCGCCGCGCGGGCGATGGCGAGGAAATCCGACGCCTTGAGGCTGGCGCCGCCGATCAGCGCACCGTCCACGTCCGACGCCTTCAGCAGGGTCGCGGCATTGTCGGGCTTCACCGATCCGCCATAGAGGATTCGCACCGCCTGTGCGCCCGCGCCCATGCGCTCGGCAAGGGTGGCGCGGATCGTCGCATGCATCTCTTCCACGTCGGCAATTGTGGGGACAAGTCCGGTGCCGATGGCCCAGACCGGCTCATAGGCGATCACCAGGTTCGCCGCGTCCGCCGGCTCGGGAACGGAGCCGCGCACCTGCGCCGCCACCACCGCCAGCGCTTCGCCGGCTTCCCGCTGCGCGCGGGTCTCCCCCACGCAGACGATGGCGAGGAGATTGGCGCGCACGGCGGCCTCCGCCTTCGCCCGCACCAGCGCATCGCCCTCGCCATGGTCGGTGCGCCGCTCGCTATGGCCGACAATGACCGCCCGGGCCCCGGCATCCGCCAGCATCTGCGCCGATACATCCCCGGTATGGGCGCCGGAGGGCGCGGCGTGGCAGTCCTGCCCGCCAATGGCGATGGGCGAGCCGACGGCCTCGGCGGCGAACGACATCAGCAGCGTCGCGGGCGGGCAGATGAGCAGGTCCACACGGGCGGCAAGCTCCTCGCCTGCGCCCTCGATCATCGCCACCAGTTCCGAACTCGAACGGCGGGCACCGTTCATCTTCCAGTTTCCAGCGACAAGCGGGCGGCGGGCAGCAGGCATGTCCAACTCCAGTCAGATCCGGTTGCCGCCGCGTTAGCAGAGCCACACAAGCCCTGCAAACTGAATGGTCGCGCTTTGTTGCGACATGGCGGCCCCCTCCCTATGATGCGCCCCTTCCGCGCCGCCCCCCGGCGCTCGCTCCCGATAGAAGCAAGATGGTACTCCAGACACTTCGCAAAGGCGCCTCCGGGCTCGTGGCTAAGGCCTTCCTGATCCTTCTCACCGTCAGCTTCGTTATCTGGGGCATCGCAGATGTGTTCAGAGGCTATGGCACCAATGCCGTGGCCAAGATCGGTGAGACGGAAATTCCGGTCACGGCCTTCCGTCAGCAATATCTCGACCAGATCCAGCGCATCAGCCGCTCGACGGGTCGCCCCATCTCGCAGGAGCAGGCGCGCGCCTTCGGCATCGACCGTCAGGTGCTGAACCAGATGATCGGCCAGACGGCCCTCGACGAGGATATCCGCCGCCGGGGCCTCGCCTTGTCGGACACCGAGATCGCCCGCGAGATTCGCGCCAACCCGTCCTATCGCCGCCCCGGCGCGGCGGAGTTCGAGCCGGCCTATTTCGAGCAGCTGCTGCGCGCCAATGGCCTGACGGAAGTGCGCTTCATCGGCATGGAAAAGCAGCGGGTGCTGCGTGAGGCGATTGTCGAATCGCTGGCCGGCAACGTCACCGCCCCGGCGGTGCTGCGCGAGGCCATCCACCGCTATGAGGGCGAGCGGCGCGACGTGTCCTATCTCGCGGTCGGCCCGCAGGCGGCGGGGACCTTGCCCGAGCCGACCGATGCGCAGCTGCAGGCTTTCTACGACACCCACAAGGTGACGTTCCGCGCTCCCGAATATCGCAGCGTTGCCGTGCTGGCCCTGACGCCCCAGTCGCTGGCCCAGTGGATCGACGTGTCCGATGCGGACCTGAAGGCGGCTTATGACGCCAATCCGGGCCGGTTCGGCACGCCGGAGCGCCGCAACATCCAGCAGATCGTATTCTCCAATGCGCAGGAGGCGCAGGCGGCCGACGACAAGATCAAGGCGGGCGCGAGCTTCCTCGACATCGCCGCCGCGCGCGGCCTCGGCCCCAAGGACATCGATCTCGGCCTCGTCACCAAGGGCGACCTGATCGATCCGCGCATTGCGGATGCCGCCTTCACCCTTCCGGCCGGCGCCACCAGCGCGCCCCTGCCCGGCGCGTTCGGGTCGGCACTGGTGCATGTGGTCAGCATCGACCCCTCCCAGCAGAAGCCGTTCGACGAGGTGAAGGGCCAGTTGCGCCAGGAAATCGCGCTGGAGCGCGCCCGGCGCGAACTGCTGGACAAGCACGACGCGGTGGAAGACGAGCGCGCCTCCGGCTCCAACCTGACCGAAACCGCGCAGAAGCTTGGCCTGACGCTTGAGACCATCGATGCGGTGGACCGCTCCGGCCGCGACCCCACGGGCGCTGCGGTCACCACGGTTCCCGGCGTGGCCGAGGTCGTGTCCGGCGCCTTCGCCAGCCAGCCGGGCATCGAGACGGACGTGGTGCAGCTGCCCGAAAATGGCGGCTATGTCTGGTACGACATTCTCGAAGTGACGCCCTCCCGCGAGCGGCCGTTCGACGAGGTGAAGGATCAGGTGCGGGCGCGCTGGACCGAGGATGAGACGGTAAAGGCCGTCGATGCCAAGGCCAAGGCGCTGCTGGAACAGGCCGAGGGTGGCCAGTCGCTCGCCGCGATCGCCAGCGCGGCCGGACTTGAGGTGAAGACCGCGACCGGGCTCCAGCGGGGCCGGGCCAGCGGAGACTTCTCCGCCGACACGCTCAACCGCATCTTCGACACCAAGCTCGGCAGCTATGGCACGGCGGGCTCCTCCACGCCCACGGAACGGCTCGTGTTCCAGGTGGCGCAGGTCAACGTGCCGCCCATGGGGCCGGCGGACGAAGCCATTGCCCAGCAATTGTCGGAGCAGATGGAGAATGATCTGCTGCAGCAATATGTGGACGGGCTGCGGAAGGAATTCGGCGTCTATGTGAACGAGCGCTCCTTCCAGATCGCCGTCGGCGGAGAGCAGTGACGCACGCCATGCAGACCGACTTTGAACAGTTCGCGCAGATCTATGCGCGGGGCGAGGCGCAGATCCTCGCCACAACGCTGGTGGCGGACCTTGAGACACCGGTCTCCGCGTATCTGAAGATCGCCGGAGACCGGCCCAACGCCTTCCTGCTGGAATCGGTGGAGGGCGGCGAGACGCGCGGGCGCTATTCCATGATCGGGCTCGACCCGGACGTGATCTGGCGGGCCAATGGCGACACGGCGGAAATCAACCGCCGGGCGCAGACGGACAAGACCGCGTTCGAGCCCTGCGGCGAGCCTCCGCTCACCGCGCTGCGGGCCCTGCTCGCCGAATCGGCCATTCCCCTGCCGGAAGGGGCGCCGCCCATGGCGGCCGGCGTGTTCGGCTATCTCGGCTACGACATGGTCCGCCAGATGGAGCGGCTCTCCCCCGCCAAGGACGACCCCATCGGCGTGCCCGAGGCGCTGCTGATCCGCCCCACCATCATGGTGGTGTTCGACGCGGTGAAGGACGAGATCACCGCCGTCACCCCGGTCCGCCCCCAGCCGGGCGTGCCCGCCCGCGCCGCCTTCGAGGCGGCCATGGAGCGGCTTGAGGGGATCGTCGCCTCCCTTGAGCGGCCGGTCGCCCATCCCGCGCCGGAGCCGTTCCACGGCCATGTGGAGGCGGTCTCCAATACCGGCGAGGCCGAATTCTGCGCCATGGTGGACAAGGCGAAGGATTATATCCGCGCCGGCGACATCTTTCAGGTGGTGCTCTCGCAGCGCTTCGAGAGCCCGTTCACCCTGCCCCCGTTCACCCTCTACCGCGCCCTGCGCCGCATCAATCCGGCGCCGTTCCTCGTCTATCTGAATTTCGACGGCTTTTCGGTCGTCTGCTCCAGCCCGGAAATCCTTGTCCGGCTGCGGGACGGCAAGGTCACCATCCGCCCGATCGCCGGCACCCGCCGTCGCGGCGCCAGCCCCGGCGAGGACGATGCGCTCGCCAGCGAGCTGCTGGCTGATCCCAAGGAGCGGGCGGAGCATCTCATGCTGCTCGATCTCGGCCGCAACGATGTGGGACGGGTGTCCCGGATCGGCACGGTGGAGGTGACCGACAGCTTCTTCATCGAGCGCTACAGCCAGGTGATGCACATCGTCTCGAACGTCGAGGGCAAGGTGGACCCGCGCTTCGACGCGCTGGACGCGCTGGCCGCCGGGTTTCCCGCCGGCACGGTGTCGGGCGCGCCGAAGGTTCGGGCGATGCAGATCATCGACGAGCTGGAGAAGGACAAGCGCGGCATCTATGCCGGCGCTATCGGCTATTTCGGCGCCAATGGCGAGATGGACACCTGCATCGTCCTGCGCACCGCCGTCGTGAAGGACGGGCGGATGTATGTGCAGGCGGGCGCCGGGCTGGTCTATGATTCCGTGCCGCTCAGCGAGCATCAGGAATGCATCAACAAGGCCAAGGCCCTGTTCCGCGCCGGCGAGGAAGCCGTCCGCTTCGCCGCCCGCTCCGGACGGGGGCAGTAGGCCGCACGGCGATAAGGACGCGCGGCGGCGCTAGCGTGCGACCGCCCCGCTGCGCGCCAGCTGGATCGCCGGCCAGATGAGACCGAGCAGGCCGATGCCCGCCGCGAGGAACAGTCCGCTCGATCCCGCCAGCGGCAGCGCCTGGCTCGCCGCCGCCGCGCCGATCGCCTGCCCCAGCCAGAACGACGTGGCATAAAGCGCGACACTCGCCCCGCGCGCCGCCGGCACCAGTTCGGTGGCGAGGATCTGGATCATGTTGTGCAGCATCTGGAAGCCGAAGCCCGCCAGCGCGAACAGGCCGATCACCACGCCGAGATGGGGCACCTCGCCGATCAGGATATAGGCGACAGCCGCCAGCGCCGCCCCCGCCCCGGACATGGCCGGCAGGCCGAACGCCCGCACCAGCGGCGTGACGCACAGCGTGTAGAGCAGGCCGCCAATGCCGAACGCCCCCAGCGAGAGCCCCGCCTCCACCGGGCCGCCGAAGCCCTGCTGCAGCATATGGGCGGCGACGATGGGAAAGCAGCCGAACACCAGCGCCCCCTCGATGGCGACGATGATGAACAGGCGGATGGAAATGGGGTTCTGGCAGACCAC
>NCCY01000059.1:0-3080 GCA_002279855.1 Rhizobiales bacterium 12-68-15 | reverse complement strand
CCGAACTGGGTGGCGATCAGTCCCGACACCACCGATCCGCACAATTGGCCGAGAACAATCAGGGTCAGGATTTTTCCGAGTGCAGCCGGACGGTCGGCGAACGCAACGCGATCCCCGACGAGTGCAAATGAGACGGGAATGATCCCACCGGCCCATGCGCCGGCCACGATCCGCGCCGCCATCAGCCAGTCGTGGCTCGGCGCGAGGGCGCAGGCGACGAGGCAAAGCGTGAGCATGGCCAGATTGACCCGCATCACCCGCACCTTGCCGACTGCATCGCCGATGGGCCCGAACACGATCTGCATCAGCGCATAAGGCAGCGCGAAGCCCGACGAGAGCATCGCAGCCTGTTCAAATGACACGTGAAATTCCGCCGCGATGAGCGCGAGCGTCGGCTCGATGGCCCGCAGCGTGAAGGCGCTGGCGAAACCGGCAAGTCCCAGAAGGATGGTGAAGGGCATCAGCACGCCAGATAGCAAGGAGACCTTACATTCTTCGCCCCCGCTTCCCTGTCAAGCCACGGTGTCGAACCCGCCCCCACCGGACGCCGGAGCCCCAAAAAGGTAATCGTTGACACGATGCACAAAATCCTTATTTTACAAGGTGTCGTCCGACAAAGATCGAATCCAAGCGCGCCGAACGACGACCACTCGCAGGGCCCCTCCGGCATGGGGCGTGCGATCGGCGGGGCGCAGCCGCACCTAGCGACGCAATGTCATTTTCTGAACTCGGCCTGAGCGAAAAAGTCCTCGCGGCCGTAGAGGCATCCGGCTACACCCAGCCAACGCCCATCCAGGCGCAAGCCATCCCCCATGTGCTGGCCCGTCGCGATGTCCTTGGACTCGCGCAGACCGGCACCGGCAAGACGGCCGCCTTCACCCTCCCCATGCTGACGCTGCTCGAGCAGGGCCGCGCCCGTGCCCGCATGCCGCGCACGCTGATCCTTGAACCGACGCGCGAACTCGCTGCGCAGGTCGAGGACAGCTTCACGCGTTACGGAAAGAACCACAAACTCAACGTCGCGCTGCTGATTGGCGGCGTCTCCTTCGGCGACCAGGATTCCAAGCTGCTGCGCGGCGTGGACGTGCTGATCGCCACGCCCGGCCGTCTTCTGGACCATGTGGAGCGCGGCCGCCTGCTGCTCTCCGGCATCGAAGTGCTCGTCATCGACGAGGCCGACCGCATGCTGGACATGGGCTTCATTCCGGACATCGAGCGCGTCTGCAAGCTGGTACCGTTCACCCGGCAGACGCTGTTCTTCTCGGCGACCATGCCGCCGGAAATCCAGCGGCTGGTGTCGCAGTTCCTGTCCAATCCCGTGCGGGTCGAGGTGTCGAAGCCCGCCACCGCCGCGATGACGGTGACGCAGGGCATCGTGGCCTCCGGCTCCGAGGATTATGAGAAGCGCGAAGTGCTGCGCGGGCTGATCCGCGATGCGGACGCCCTCCAGAACGCCATCGTGTTCTGCAATCGCAAGCGCGAAGTCGCCGTGCTTCACCGCTCGCTGCAGAAGCATGGCCTCAATGCGGTCTGCCTCCATGGCGACATGGACCAGCATGCCCGCATGCAGGCGCTGGAACAGTTCCGCACCGGCGAGGCCACCGTTCTGGTCGCTTCCGATGTGGCCGCGCGCGGTCTCGACATTCCAGCGGTGAGCCACGTCTTCAATTATGACGTGCCCCACCATGCGGAAGACTATGTCCACCGCATCGGCCGCACCGGCCGCGCGGGCCGCTCCGGCGCGGCGTTTTCCATCGTCACCCACGAGGATGCGAAGTCCGTCGCCGCCATCGAGAAGCTGATCGGCAATCCGATCCCATGGATCGGCGAGCCGCTGGGCGATGCGCCCCCGCGCGGGAAGCGCGACGACCGCCGGGCAGGCGGTCGGGACGACAAGCATCGCAAGAAGGGCGGCCGCGACCGCGAGAGGCGCGTCGAAGCCGGCGAGTCCGAGGGCTCGGAGCGGGCCAGGACCGAGCCGCGGCCTGCGGAAGCCAAATCCGCAGAGCCCCGCGCGCAGGGAAGCCGCCCGCCGCGTGAGGGTCGCGCTCCCCAGGAGGGGCGTGCGCCGAGGGAAGGTCGTGCCCAGCAGGAGCCGCGTGCTCCGCAGGAGAAGACCCGTCCCGCTGCGGCGGCACGTCCGGCCCAGGAGGCCCGTCCCCCCCGCGATGCTCAGGAACGCCCCGCCCGTGAGGCGCAGGCGCCCCGCCCGCGCCGCGACTCCGATCGCGCCGCCGCCGAGCCTGCGGACATGTCGCACCTTCCGGCCTTCCTTCTGCGCCCTGTGCGGATCAAGGCGGGCTGAGGCCAGCCAGTCCTGCCGGCGGCAGCTCCGCCGGCAGATCATCGCCATCCCGTCAGCGGGGTGGCTTATGTGGACGGGATGACCGGGCCTTGCCGCTGCGGGCTTTTTGCTCTGCCACGCTCCGGGCATAGGCAAGGGCGGCATGCGCGAGGCGCGCCATCTCCTCCGGCGCGTCCAGGGCGTCTTCCGGCACGCTCCAGAAATTCAGCTTTACTTCCCGTCCCCGCGCCAGATAGGCGAAGCGCCGGCACCCGCGCCTTTCGAGTTCCTCGGCAAGGCTGCTGTCTGCCTTCAGGAAGATGCAGTCGTCCACGTCGATCGCGAACATGAGCCCGTCGGCATAAAGCCCCCCACCCCCGAACATGGGGCGCGTGCGCACCGGGCCAAAGGCGCAGAACAGATCATCCAGCTCCCCCTGCGAGAGCATGGTCAGGCCAAAAGGCGCAGGATGTCGGCCGCCGCCTGCATCTCCACCTGCCGCGCCGCGCGGCGGCTTGCGGCAAGGTCGTCCTCGCCCCACTGCTCGATGTTCCAGTCTTCATCCACATGCGCAGCCGCCCACGCCTCTGCCGGTGTCACACGCCCATGAAACAGCGCGAGTGACAGTAGGGCCGACCCGAGAAGGCTGGTGAGGGAGACCAAAGCCGTGAGGCGCAGCGCATCGCGCGGTACCAACGCGTCGATGCGGGCAAGGCTCTCTTCCGGCTGCGCCACATGGACGATGCCGGCGCTGAGAACGAAGCGCGTGCCATGCTCCTGCCGCAGCCAGTCCAGT
>NCCY01000350.1 GCA_002279855.1 Rhizobiales bacterium 12-68-15 | reverse complement strand
GGGCTGCTCGACCTTCGCGAACTTCACCGTCCTGCCCGAGATCGCCCTCGCCAAGGTGCGCGAGGACGCCCCCTTCGACAAGATCTGCTATATCGGCTGCGGGGTGACCACCGGCATCGGCGCGGTGATCTATACGGGCAAGGTCTGGCCGGGTGCGAATGTCGCGGTGTTCGGCCTCGGCGGCATCGGCCTGAACGTGATCCAGGGCGCCCGCATGGTTGGCGCCGACAAGATCATCGGCGTGGACATCAACCCCGCCAAGGTCGAGATGGCGAAGAAGTTCGGCATGACCGATTTCGTCAATCCGCTGGAGGTCGGCTCCGACAAGGTGGTCTCCGCCATCCAGGACCTCACCGACGGCGGCGCAGACTTCACGTTCGACTGCACCGGCAACGTCACCGTGATGCGTCAGGCGCTGGAAGCCTGCCATCGCGGCTGGGGCACCTCCATCGTCATCGGCGTGGCGCCGGCGGGCGCGGAGATCGCCACCCGCCCGTTCCAGCTCGTCACCGGGCGCAACTGGCGCGGCTCGGCATTCGGCGGCGCGCGGGGACGCACCGACGTGCCGAAGATCGTGGACTGGTACATGGAGGGGAAGATCAACATCGATGATCTCATCACCCACACCATGCCGCTGGACGAGATCAACACCGCTTTCGACCTGATGCATGAAGGCAAGTCGATCCGTTCCGTGGTGGTGTTCTGACGCGGACGCATGGCACCGTGCCGTGCCGCCCATGGCACGGCGCAGCAAATTGAGGTAGAAGGCCGCAAATCCTGCATTGCGGTCGCGTGCGGGCCGCTCTCCGGGGCGGCCCCTTGCGTTTGGGCCGCTGCATCCTCAGGCGCCGCAAAAATCGGTGCCGCCACAAGGCAGACACCGTGTCCTTCTCTCCTCCCTCCCCCTCCATCGCGCGGGCTCTCGCCGCGCGGGACTATAACGAACCGACGCCCGTGCAGGCGCGCGTGCTGGCGCCCGAAACCGCCGGCCGCGATCTCATCGTCTCCGCGCAGACCGGATCGGGCAAGACCGTGGCCTACGGCCTTGCCATGGCCGAGACCCTGCTGGGCGAGGCCGAGTTCCTTGGCCAGGCGGGCGCACCGCAAGCGCTCGTGGTCGCCCCCACCCGCGAACTCGCCTTGCAGGTGCAGCGCGAACTGACCTGGCTCTATGGCGATGCCCGCGCCCGCATCCTCGCCAGCGTCGGCGGCATGGACCCGCGCCGCGAACGCCGCGCGCTGGAAGACGGCGTGCACATCCTCGTCGGCACCCCCGGCCGCCTGCGCGACCATATGGAGCGCGGCGCGCTCGACCTCTCCGCCCTCCAGGTGGCGGTGTTGGACGAGGCGGACGAGATGCTCGATCTCGGCTTCCGCGAGGATCTGGAGTTCATTCTCTCCGGCGCGCCGGTGGAGAAGCGCACCCTGCTGTTCTCCGCAACCCTGCCCAAGCCGATCATCGGCCTTGCCAAGCGCTATCAGCGCGACGCCATGCGCATCGAGGTGGCTGCGACCGCCGGCGGGCATGCGGACATCGAATACCGCGCCGTGCGCATCGGGCCGAAGGATACCGAGCACGCGGTGGTGAACCTGCTGCGCTATTTCGAATCACCCGCCTCCATCGTGTTCTGCAACACCCGTGAAAGCGTGCGGCACATGCTCTCCACGCTTCAGGAGCGCGGCTTTGCGGCCGTCGGCCTGTCGGGCGAGATGGGACAGAACGAGCGCAACCAGGCGCTTCAGGCGCTGCGGGACGGACGGGCGCGGGTTTGCGTCGCCACCGATGTGGCCGCACGCGGCATCGACCTGCCGAGCCTCGGCCTCGTCATCCATGCCGACCTGCCGCACGATCCCGAAGTGCTCCAGCATCGCTCCGGCCGCACCGGCCGCGCGGGCCGCAAGGGCGCGAGCGTGCTGCTGGTGCCGCCGACTCGCCGCCGCAAGGCCGAGGCTCTCATTTCCTTCGCCAAGGTGAATGCCTCCTGGAGCGGTCCGCCCACCGCCGACGAGATCCGCCAGCTGGATCAGGAACGCCTTCTCTCCGACCCGCTGCTCACGGAAGCGCCCGGCCCCGACGAACTGGAGCTTGCCGCCACCCTGCTGGCCCAGTGCAGCCCGGAACATGTGGCCGCCGCGCTGGTGCGCCTGCACCGCGAGCGCCTGCCGGCACCGGAAGACGTGTCCGACCCCGGCGAGGGCCGCACCAGCCGCAGTCGCGAACGGGATCGCGAGGACCGCCCCGAACGCGCTGAACGGCCCCGCGCCAGCCGCGCCGGAAACGGCGGCGGCGAAGCCAGCGCCACGGTCTGGTTCCGCATGCCGGTGGGCCGGCGCCGCAATGCCGACCCGAAATGGCTGCTCCCCCTGATCTGCCGGCGCGGCGACGTGACCAAGCAGGATGTGGGCTCCATCCGCATCTTCGACAACGAGACCGTGTTCGAGGTGGC
>NCCY01000058.1 GCA_002279855.1 Rhizobiales bacterium 12-68-15 | reverse complement strand
CCCTGCCCCGGTGACAGTGCTGGCGGCCTCTGGCCTTCAGGGGCCTGCCGGGCCGGTGGAGCGGCGCACCACGAGATCGATCGGCAGCTCCATCCGCGCCGGCGGCTCCTGCCCTTTCAGCCGCGCCAGCAGATGGTCCGCCACGGCGCGCCCGAGATCGGTGGTGGGCAGGTGCACGGTGGTCAGCGGCGGTGACAGATGGGCGGCAATCTCCAGATTGTCGATGCCGGCGATGGACACCTGCTCGGGCACCCTGATGCCGCAGGACTGCGCTTCCAGCACCGCGCCGGCCGCCAGAAGGTCGTTGCCGCAGATGATGGCGGTGGGCGGGGCGGCCCGCGCCATGAGTTCGGCAAACCCCGACCGGCCCCCGGCGAGCGTGAACGAGGTCTCGATGACGCTGGAGGGCGGCAGATCCAGGCCGTGCGCCGCCAGTGTTTCCCGCACCCCCTCCACCCGCATGCGCGCGCGGTCATTGGCCCGCGTATGGCCGGAAATCATCCCGAAGCGGCGATGGCCGAGGCCCAGCAGATAGTCCGCCACCAGCCGGCCCGCGCGATGATTGTCGAAGCCGATGGACGGCAGGCGGGCATCGAACGACCAGCTCAGCACCACCGGCACGGAGGCATTCACCAGCAGCGACCAGGTGTCCTCCAGATGGTCCGCCCCCACCACCATCAGCGCATCGACGCCGCGCGCCAGCATGGCCCGCACGGCCGCAAGCTCAAGGCCGGGCACATAGTCCGAAGCCGCGATCAGCAGCTGGTAGCCGCTCGCGGCAAGCTCGGTCTGCATGGCCTGGATGGCGCGGGCGAAGATGGCATGGTCGAGGGTGGGGATGACCGCGCCGATGGTGAGGGTGCGCCCCGAGGCCAGCGCCCGTGCCGCGCCGCCCGGCACATAATTGAGCTGCGCGATGGCCCCCTGCACCCGCGCCAGCGTCTCGCCCTGGAGCAGGTCCGGCCGCGACAGGGCGCGCGAGACGGTGGCGGTGGAAACGCCCGCGAGCCGCGCCACGTCTTCGAGGGTTGCCTTGGTCCGCCGGTTCATGGGCGTTGTTTTTCGTGCCAATCGGTTTACGGCGCTGGTCGCACCAGTCTGACGCTGTTTGCACGCGCTTTCAACTCCCGATCGCACCTCAGTTTCTTTCCGTTGCGAGCGGTCCGCTTGACAACGAAAGTGACGATGATAGCTTTCATGTAAGCGCTTTCATTGTCGGCGATCGCAAGATCGTCGCGAGCCGGCGCCAACGCTCCCGCAGATGGAGCGCACAAGGATTTTGGGAGGGTTCGATGCCACTCAGCCGACGATCGGCCGTGGGTCTGGCGACGCTTGGCGTGCTCGCCGTCGCGTGGCTGCTGCTGACCAGCGTGACCGGCCTTGTCTCGCCGGGCCGGTTCCCGACGCCCGCCGACACCTGGACCGCCGCCGTGCAGGCAATGGGCCGGGGCTATGGCGATGCACCGCTCGCGGTGCATGTGCTCCAGTCTCTGAAGCTGGTGGTCCTCGGCTTCCTCGCCTCCATCGCGGTGGGCGTGCCGCTCGGCCTGCTGATGGGCTGGAACCCCACCGCCGAGGCCGTCCTCAATCCCGTCTTCATGCTGCTGCGACCGATCCCGCCGCTGGCGTGGATTCCCCTCGCCATCCTGTGGCTGGGGCTGGGCGACACGGCCAAGATCATGGTGATCTTCTTCGCCGCCTTCGTGCCCTCCGTCATCAACACGCAGGCCGGCGTGAAGACCATCGAGCGCCCGGTGATCGAGGCGGCCCGCATGCTCGGCACGCCCCGCTGGCGGTTCGTGCGCGAGGTGCTGGTGCCCGCCGCCTCGCCCATGATCTTCACCGGCCTGCGCCTGTCGCTGCAGGCGAGCTGGACCACGCTGGTCGCCGCCGAACTGGTGGGCGCGCTGGCGGGCCTCGGCCACATGCTGAATCTCGCCCAGCAGGATCTCTATCCCGGCATGATCCTCGTCGGCATGGTCTGCGTCGCCATCTTCGGCGCGCTCACCACCGCGCTGCTCGGGGCGGTGGAGCGGCGGTCCCTGTCCTGGATGCGCCAGCGGGGAGGCGCGGCATGACCGGCACGCTCGACCCCGCCCGCCGCCTCCTGCTCGGCGCCTGCGGCCTGCTCGGCTTCTTCGGCCTGTGGGCGACCATCGCCGCTAGCGGCCTCGTGACCCACACCTTCCTGCCCGGCCCGCTGGACGTGGCGGAACGCCTCGTGGTCCTGCTGACCACGGCATTTGCGGGCGGCACCCTGTTCGCCCATCTCGGCTCCAGCCTCCAGCGCTTCGCGGCGGGCTACCTGCTGGCGGCGGCCATCGGCGTGCCGCTCGGCCTGCTCATGGGGCGGTTCCGCACGCTGGACGACATCGTCTCGCCCATCTTCGATGCCCTGCGCTTCATCGCGCCCATCGCCTGGGTCCGTTCGCCGCCCTGTGGTTCGGCACCGGCTTCGGCGGTCCGGTCCTCATCATCTTCTCCGGCGCGTTCCCGCCGTGCCTGCTCAATGCCTATCGCGGCGCCCGCCATGTGGACCCGCGTTATCTGGAGGCGGCGGAGATGCTGGGCACGCCGAGCCGCCGGATCATCCTCGAAGTGCTTCTGCCCGCCTCCGTGCCCTCCATCATCGCCGGGCTGCGCATCGGCGCCGGCCTTGGCTGGCAGTCGCTGGTCGGCGCGGAGCTGATCGTCGCCTCAACCGGCGTCGGCTTCATGATGGTGCAGGCGCAGAGCGCGGTCTCCACCACCACCGTCATGGTCGGCATGGCCGCCATCGGCTTTATCGGCGTCCTGATCGACGTCGCCCTGCGCACCATCGAGGCGCGTATCCACCGCCGCCTCGGCGGAGCTTGAGAGGACGAGATGAGCAGCATCCGCTTCGATGCCGTCGGCAAGAGTTTCGGCGGCGGGGTTCAGGCCCTCGACGACATCAATCTCGACGTGGCCGACAACGAGTTCGTCGCCATCGTCGGCCCCTCCGGCTGCGGCAAGACCACCTGCCTGCGCATGGCCGCCGGGTTCGACTTTCCCACCAGCGGCCGCGTGCTGGTGGGCAACAGCGTGGTGACCAGCCCCGGCCCCGACCGCGCGGTGGTATTCCAGCAGTTCGCGCTGTTTCCGTGGAAGACGGTGACGGAAAACATCGAGCTCGGCCTGCGCAACAAGGGCATGGCGAAGGACGAGCGAAAAGCGCGCGTCGCGGACGCCGTGGCGATGATCGGGCTCGGCGGCTACGAGGCCTCCTATCCCCATCAATTGTCCGGCGGCATGCAGCAGCGCGTCGCCATCGCGCGGGCCTATGTGCTGGACCCGCAGGTGCTGCTCATGGACGAGCCGTTCGGCGCGCTGGATGCGCAGACCCGCGTGGTCATGCAGGAAGAGCTGGTGCGCCTTGCCCGGCGCAACCCGCGCACGGTGCTGTTCATCACCCATGGCGTGGAAGAGGCGGTCTATCTCGCCGACCGCGTGGCGGTCATGACGCGCCGCCCGGGCCGCATCAAGGAAATCGTCGACGTGAAGTCGGTGCGCCTCGCCGAGCGCTGGGACAGCCACAGCCGCATCGAGGACGTGATGGATCTCGAATCCTTTGTGCACCTGCGCACCCACATCTGGAAATCGCTTCGCGAGGAAAAGGCCGGTGCCGACCACTGACCGGCACCGGACCACAGCCGGGACAAACCGGCATCACAGGGAGGACACGTCCATGAAGCTGCGATCCGCCAATTCAGTCGCTGCGGCCCTTTTCTCCGCCGCACTGGTCTTCTCGCCCCTCGCCGGCTCCGCGCAGGACCTGAAGAAGATCAACATCTCCTACCAGCCGTCCTTGTACTGGGCGCTGCCCTTCTACATCGCCGCCGAAAAGGGATGGTGGAAGCAGGTGGGGCTGGACGCCTCCTTCGTCACCTTCCCGGCGGGCGCGCCGCAGGTGGCCGCCGCGCAGGCCGGCTCCTGGGACGTGGGCGGCACCGGATCGGTGCCGGCGGTGCTGGGCGCCGCGCGCTTCGGCCTCGTGACGGTGGGCGTCACCAACGATGAATCCAAGACCAACGCCCTGATGGCGCGCGGCGACAAGGTGGAAGCGATCCAGAAGAATCCGGCCTCGCTGAAGGGCCAGAAGCTGCTGCTCACCACCAATTCCACCGTCGATTACGCCGCCCGCAACTGCCTTGCCAAATGGGGGCTGAAATCCTCCGACATGCAGTTCGTCAATCTGGGCCAGGCGCAGATCATCTCCGCCGTGATGTCCAACAATGGTGACGTGGTGGGCGTGTGGGCGCCCCACACCTACACGCTGGAGGAAAAGGCCGGCGCGAAGGTGCTGTGCTCGGGCGCCGATGCCGGCGCCATGGTGCCCGGCGCGCTGGTGGTGCGGCCCGCCTTCGCCAAGGAAAACCCGGACGAGGTGGCGAAAGTTCTGGCCGTCTATGTGCGCGGCTGGAGCTGGGCGAAGGCTCACCCGAAGGAAGCCCGCGAGATGGCCAAGCGCTTCTATGCGGCCGGCGGCGTCGAGGCGTCGGACAACGCCATCGATCAGGAATTCGCGCTGCGGCCCACCTACAGCCTCGCCGAGGAACTGCGCCTCATGGATCGCACCAAGGGCGCCTCCGAGCTGGACGGTTGGCTCACCCGCATCGGCGGCTTCATGGCGGATGTGGGCACCATCCCCTCAGCCCCCGAGCCCAAGAGCTACGTGGACGACAGCTTCCTGAAGAAGGTGGCGGCGGACCCGAAGCTGAAGGCGTTCGCCACCGAGTTCGACAAGACCAACTGACGGCGCCGGGCGTCCGGCAACACGTCCTGCAACAAGCGCCTCCACGCGCGGGAGATGTCACGATGGCCATTGAGTATCTGAAGCGGGCGACCAAGACCCCGGAAACCGAGACCGGCACCGCGCGTGAGGTGGTCTCCGCCATGCTGGCGGAGATCGAGCGCCGGGGCGAGGCGGCCGTGCGGGATTACGCCCTGAAGCTGGACAAGTGGGACGGCCCCATCCTGGTGACCCGCGAGGAGATGGACCGCCGCGCGGCGGAGGTGCCGGACGGCGTGCGGCGGGACATCGAGTTCGCCGCCGCGCAGGTCCGCAGCTTCGCCGAAGCCCAGCGCGACAGCGTGCGCGACTTCTCGGTGGAACTGGTGCCGGGCCTCACCGCCGGCCAGAAGCTGGTGCCCTGCAATGTGGCCGGCTGCTATGTGCCGACCGGGCGCTATGCCCACATCGCCTCCGCCTACATGTCCATCGCCACCGCCAAGGCGGCGGGGGTGGAGACGGTGGTGGCCTGCTCCACCCCGTTCCGGGGCGGCGGCATTCATCCTTACGTGCTCTATGCCATGAAGGTGGCCGGGGCCGACATGGTGATGACGCTGGGCGGGGTGCAGGCCATCGCCGCCATGGCGCTCGGCCTGTTCACCGGCAAGCCGGCGGACATCATCGTCGGGCCGGGCAACAAGTTCGTGGCCGAAGCCAAGCGCATGCTGTTCGGCCGCGTCGGGATCGACGTGTTCGCCGGCCCCTCGGAGGTGGCGGTGATCGCGGACGGGACCGCCGATCCCATGATGGTGGCGGTGGATCTGGTGGGACAGGCCGAACACGGCCATGAGAGCCCGGCCTGGCTGTTCACCTCCTCGCGCGCGGTGGCCGACGAGGTGATGCGGCTGGTGCCCACCCTGATCGCCGACCTGCCGCCCACCGCCCGCGATGCGGCAGGCGCCGCCTGGCGCGACTATGGCGAGGTCATCCTGTGCGACAGCCGCGCGGAGCTGGTGGAGGTATCCGACCGCTATGCCAGCGAGCATCTGGAAATCCACGCTGAAGATCTCGACTGGTGGCTGGAGAACCTCACCAATTATGGCTCGCTCTTCCTCGGCGAGGAGACCACCGTGGCATTCGGCGACAAGACCTCCGGCCCCAACCACATTTTGCCCACCAAGTTCGCGGCGCGGTATTCCGCCGGCCTGTCGGTGCACAAGTTCCTGAAGCCGCTCACCTGGCAGCGCATGGACCGGGACGCCTGCAAGACCATTGCCCAGGTCACCGCACGCATCTCCCGCCTCGAAGGCATGGAGGCGCACGCCCGCTCGGGCGATCACCGTCTGGCGAAATACTTCCCGGGGCACAATTTCGACCTCGGCCTGCCGGTGGATGCCTGATCCATGTTCCAGCTTTCCTCCCTGTTCGACCTCACGGGGCGCACCGCGCTGGTGACCGGCGGAAGCTCCGGCATCGGGCTCGCCATTGCCGGCGCGCTGGCGCGGGCCGGCGCGGGCGTCATCCTCGCCGCGCGGCGCCCCGCCGAACTGGACGCGGCCGGGCGCGCCCTGCGGCAGGCGGGGGCCGACTGCCGCTGGCACGTCAGCGACCTTGCCGCCGCCGATGCTGCCGGGGCACTGGCCGATGCCGCCCTGGCCGGCGGCGGGCGCGTGGACATCCTCGTCAATGCGGCGGGCATGAATTTGCGCCAGCCCTATGCGCAGGTGACTGCGGACGCGTTCGACCTGCACCATGCGGTGCATGTGCGCGCACCCTTCCTGCTGGTGCAGAAGCTGGCGCCCGCCATGGCGGAGCGGGGCTGGGGGCGGGTCATCAACATCGCCTCGCTCCAGTCCTTCCGCGCCTTCCCCAACTCGGCGCCCTATGGCGCGGCCAAGGGCGCCATCGCGCAGCTCACCCGCGCCATGGCGGAGGCGTGGTCGCCCCACGGCATCACCTGCAACGCCATCGCCCCCGGCTTCTTTCCCACCGCCCTGACGCAGGCGGTGTTCGAGGATGCCGCCCGCTCCGCCCACAATGCCGCCCAGACCGCCATCGGCCGCAACGGGGAGCTGGCGGACCTGACCGGCCCGGCGGTGTTCCTCGCCTCCGACGCGGCCGCCTATGTCACCGGGCAGATCCTCGCCGTGGACGGCGGCTTCACCGCGAAATAGCCGGAACATCCCCATGAAAGCGCTGATCTATACCGGCCCCAACCGCCTTGAGCTGTGCACCACACCGGATCCGGTTCCCCTTGAGGGGGAGGTGCTGGTGCGGGTGGAGGCGGTCGGCATCTGCGGGTCCGACATGCACGCCTATCACGGCCATGATGCCCGCCGCCCGCCGCCCCTGATCCTTGGCCACGAGGCGGCGGGGCGCATCGCCAGCGGTCCGCGCACCGGCACGCGGGTGACCGTGAACCCGCTGGTAACCTGCGGCACCTGCGCGGCGTGCGAGGCGGGGCGGCCGCATCTGTGCCCCTCGCGGCAGATCCTCTCCATGCCGCCGCGCCCCGGCGCCTTCGCGGACCTCGTGCGGGTGCCCGAGTGTAATCTGGTGGTGGTGCCGGAGACGTTCCCCGTCGCCCATGCGGCGCTCGCGGAGCCGGTGGCGGTGTCCTATCACGCGGTCAATGCCGGGGCGCGGCTGCTGGACTGCCCCCTGCCCGCCGCCCGCTGCCTCGTGCTCGGCGGTGGCGCCATCGGGCTTGCGGCGGCGCAGGTGCTCGCCATGCAGGGGGCAGCCGAGATCCATGTGGCGGAGCCCCATCCCGGCCGCCGGGCCACCGTTGCGCGCGCCGGGCGCTTCCGCTGCCACGCGCCGGGGGAAGCCGGAGAACCCGCCGACGGCAGCATCGATCTGGTGATCGACGCGGTAGGCGCCGCCGCGACCCGCGCCGCCGCAAGCCGTCTGGTGCGGCCGGGCGGGGTGATCGTGCATGCCGGGCTGCTGCCGGGGATGGACGGGTTCGATGTCCGCCGCATCACGCTGCAGGAGATCATCGTCACCGGTACCTATTGCTACACGCCGACGGATTTCCGCGCCACGGTGGACGCCCTCGTGTCCGGCCGGCTGGGTGACCTGTCCTGGATCGAGGAACGGGATTTCGACGATGCCGTCGCCGCCTTCGCCGACATGGATGCGGGCCGCACCGCAGCGGCGAAGATCGTGCTGCGGCTGGGGGCGGACTGAAACGCCGGCGTAATGCCGGCGCCCCGGCCTTTCGCAGGGCGAGCAGGCGGGATCGCTCCCTCGCGAACGCCAGGTCAGAAGTTGGCGGCAGCCGGCAGCCCCGGCGGGAAGCGCTGTGGGTTATCTGCCCCGCGCCTTGGCCAGCAGGGCCGCCTTGTCGAAGGCCACATGCGGGCCGAAGCACAGGGCCACATTGTCGTGCCGGTTCACGCTCTCGGCAGTCAGGCGGACAGCGCCGGTGTCGGTCCAGATGGAACCGGGGCGGCCATTCACCCACGCATCCGGCGGCAGCAGGGTGGAGGCGCGCATGGTCAGGTCCCAGATGGCGTAATGGTGCGGCACGACGAGATGCGCCCCGAGGCGTTCGGCCACCGTTTCCACCTGCGCATTGCTCAGCACATGCTGCGAGCCGTCCACCGGCAGCAATGCGATGTCCACCTTGCCGATCTGCTCCCACACGCTGTCCGGCGGATTGGGCCGGTTGTCGCCCCAGTGCAGGACGCGCAGGCCGGCCACTTCCACCAGCAGCAGGCAATTGTCGAACGAGCGGCTGTTGTCGGGCGGCGTGGTGCGGGTATCGGACAGGCGGCGGGTCATCTCCGCCCAGTCATAGGCATTGTGGCTGCTGTCGCTCACATGCTTGTCGGCGATGCCGGTGACGGTCACGTCGGCGAACGAATAGGTCCCGATCAGCCGGTCGAGGATCACGTCCGCGCTGAGCACATGCACGCCGTCATGGTCGAAATGGGCATGCGTCGAGAGCACGATATCCACGCGCTCGGAGGGGAAGTCGTAGTGGTACCAGTCCCAGTTGCCCCACGGCGGATTGCGCCACGGATCGATCATCAGGGTCAGGCCCGCAGGCGTGGTGATGCGGAAGGCCGAGCCGCCGAAATAGGCCAGCTCGATCTCTCCCGCCCCGGCCGGCGCGGGACCGGCCTCCTGCAACGCGATCATGTGGTTGTGGTTCTCGCGCTGGCGCCAGGCCCACAGGCCTTCATTGCGTCGGTCCGTCATGTCAGAGCCCATTCTCGCGGTTGAAACCCGTGGCCGAACCGTCCACGAGGACGCGGCCTTTCTTGATCACCCAGGCGGCGGCATTGCTGCCGAAGCGGAAGGCCAGCTGCCGGTAGTCCGGCACGTCGAAGATCACGATGTCGGCCTGCTTGCCGGGGGTGAGCGAGCCGATGCGGTGGTCGCGGCGGATGGCGCGCGCGGCCCGCAGCGTCACGCCGAGCAGCGCCTCCTGCGGGCCGAGGCCCGAGAGCCGGCAGGCGAAGCCCATGCTGGTCTGCTGGGACAGGTGCCAGCAGACCGGGCACAGGTCGGTCCCCAGCGCCACTTCCACCCCCGCGCACCGGAACCGCCGGGCATCCACCGGATGGCGGTGGCCGATGGCCCAGTCGAAACCGGGAAAGACGGCGACGCTGGTTCCGGCATCCGCGAGCGCGCGCAGGTCCCCGTCGCTGAGCATGTTGCCATGGTCCACGGAGGCGGCGCCCATCTCGGCGGCAAGGCGCCCGCCGCCCACATTCACCCGCGCGTCCGTGTGGAGCTTGGCCCCGAGCCCCGCATCCGCCCCCGCCCTGAGGACACGGGCGCATTCGGCAACGGTGAACACGTCCGGGTCCACATAGACGTCGCAGAAATCCGCGAGCCCCCGCTCCGCAACCGCCGGAATGGTCTCGGAGATGATCGTATCCAGATAGCGCTCCGCGCCGTCGCGCGGCCGGGCATGGGCGCCGAGATAGGTCCCGACGATCTCCAGCCCGGTCTCGGCTGCAACGCGCTGCGCCGCCTCCAGCGAGGCGAGATCGCAGCGGCGGCGGAGCGCATAGCCGGACTTGGTTTCCAGCGTGGTGGTGCCGGCCGCCAGCATGCGGCGCGCACGCGGCAGGGCGATCTGCGCCAGTTGCGCGGCGGACAGCCCGCTGTTCGCAGCCTGCGAGGCGGGAACGCCCCAGACGGCGCCCGATGCGGTCAGTTCGTCATCGCCCATGCCCTGCGTGCGCAGGAAATACTCGTCCGACCGGTCCCCCGCGAAGATGAGATGGGTGTGGCAGTCCACGAGGCCGGGCGTGACCGTTCCGCCCTGCGCATGGATGATGCGGGTGCCGCCCCCGGCGCAAGCGAGGATCTCGGCAGAGGTGCCGACAGCCAGGATGCCAGGATGTCCCCGCCGCGCACCGCGATGCCCCCCTCCTCCAGAACGCCAATGCCGTCCGGGCGATCCGGCTCGCACATGACGAGCTGGCGCGCGCCGATGATGACGAGGTCGGCCATCACGGGGGCGGATGCGGGCATCTCATCCCGGCGGATCGGATCTGCTGCTGACACCACGTCGCGTCCTCTCGGCGCTCTCCGCAGCGGCGCCATGAACGCTCATTACACTGGCGCGCCGCACGGGCGCAAACATGTATACACAAACAATACGTTGATTAAGTAAGTAAATTTTCGATCTATACGGATATATTAAATATTGTCCGCACGTCATTCTGAAACAACATGCAAGTGAAGCGGCATCATCGATATTGGATGCACAAATTTGATGCGGCGCCTTCATTTGCCAAGCCTTCCAACGCCCGGCGCCGCACGAGATCAGCCGGCAGGGGTTGCGGCAGCGGGCACGCGTTGCACCGGTTCGTGCTCACAAAACAATCAGTCATGACTGCTTTTTTGTCTCACGACACATTCCGGCCTATGGCAGGGTTCGAGCATGGAAACCACCCTTGACGTCCGGCAGGATGAGGACATCGTGGACGGCCGGGAGCTGAAGGGCGCTGCCATGCGCGCCCGGCTCCGGGCCGCCACCGAGGAGCTGATTGCGGAGGTCGGCGTGAACGCGGCCTCGGCAGCCGCCATCGCCCAGCGGTGCGGGGTGTCGCGCGGCGCCATGCTCCATCATTATCCGACGCGGGACGACCTCATCATCGACACCGCCGCCCATTTCTGGGAGCGCGCGCGGGACATCGTTGCGGGCCTTGCGGAAGACATGAGCGCCGGCCGCACCGACGTGACGGTGTTTGTCGGACGGCTCTATGACGAGGTGTTCCGGGCCAACGCGCTCGTCACCATGCTGGACCTCATGGTCAGCGGGCGCTCCGACACCCGCGTCGGCGAGGCCGTGAACGGCATCCTGACCGACCTGTTCCACTCCTATGAGCAACTGGGCGAGCGCGCCTTCGAGGTGTCGGGCCTGCCGCCCGAGCGCATCCACATCCTCATCACGCTCATCGTCTCCACCCTGCGCGGCCTACGCATCCAGGACAATATCGACCGCGACGAGGGGCGGGTGCGCGCGGTTCTCGCGGCGCTCTGCGACTGCGTCGAGGTTCTGCTCCTGCGGGAAAAAGCCGCCCACGCGCCCGCACCGGCCGCCCGCCCGAAGGCAGCGGCGCCGGTGAAAACAACCGGCGCCAAAGCCGCGGCCGGGGTCACCTCAAAGGCCACAAAATCCCCGTCAAAACCCGCCCGCCCGCGCGCGGGGGGCGCCGCGCCGGCCTCCCCCTCCGCCCCGGCTTCCCGGAGACGCACATGAGCGAGCCTGCCATCCTGGTCAGCGGCCTCACCAAGCGCTTCGGCGGCGTGACGGTAGTGGACGACGTCTCCTTCGTGGTGGAGCGGGGCCAGGTCCTCGGCCTCATCGGACCGAACGGGGCCGGCAAGACCACCCTGTTCAACCTCATCTCCGGCGTTCTGGCGCCGGACGGGGGCCGGTTGGTCATCAATGGCGCCGAAGCCACCGGCCTGCCGCCCTATCGGCTCGCCCGTCTCGGTCTGGTGCGCACGTTCCAGCTCGCCCGTGAACTGGACCGCCTCACCGTTTTGGAAAACGTGCTGCTCGCGGGGCAGGACAATGTGGGCGAGAAGCTGCTGGGCGCCCTCTTCCGCCCCGCCGCCACCCGCGCCGCCGAGCACCGGCTGACGGCGCGCGCCCGCGACATGCTGGCGCTCGTGTCCCTCAGCGCCCACGAGCACAAGCTCGCCGCCAACCTCTCCGGCGGGCAGAAGAAGCTTCTGGAACTCGCCCGCTGCCTGATGGCCGGGGCCGACATCATCCTGCTGGATGAAATCGCCGCTGGCGTCGCACCCCATCTGGTGGAGGAGATCAAGCATCTCATCGCGCGGCTGAACCGCGAGCACGGCAAGACCTTCGTGGTCATCGAGCACAATATCGGCTTCATCCGCGACCTCGCCTCGCGCGTGGTGGTGATGGCCTCCGGGCAGGTGCTGGCCGAGGGCAGCTTCGCGCATGTGGCGGCCAATCCCGCCGTCATCCAATCCTATCTGGGGCAGGCCGCATGACCCTTCTCCACCTCGGCGGCCTGAAGGCCGGATATGGCAGCGCCACCATCGTCCATGGCGTGGATCTCGACGTGGCGCGCGGCGAGATGGTGGCCCTGGTCGGCCCCAACGGGGCGGGCAAGTCCACCCTGCTGAAATCCATCGCGGGCGTGGCCAGGGTGACGGGCGGGACTCTGACGCTGGACGGCCGCGATCTGGTGCCGCTGGCACCGGCCGCCCGCGCGCAGGCCGGTGCCGTGTTCATGCCGCAGGAACGCAACGTGTTCCGCACCCTCACGGTGCGCGAGAATCTGGCCGTCAGCGCCTGGGGCCATCGCGATGCGGCCGCCCGCAGCGAAGAGGTCATCGCGCTGCTGCCGACCCTGCGCGCCTATCTGCACAAGCGCGCGGGCGGTTTGTCCGGCGGTCAGCGCCAGATGGTCGGGCTTGCCATGGCGCTCATGGCGCGCCCCAAGGTGCTGCTGGTGGATGAACCCACCGCCGGCCTCTCCCCCCTGCTGGTGGGCGAGATGCTGGACATCCTCGTTCAGCTCGCCGCCGCCGCCGATCTCGGCATCCTCATCGTGGAGCAGAATGCCCGCGCCGCGCTCCAGCGGGCGCACCGCGCGCTCGTTCTGGTGGACGGGCGCGTGGTGCGCCAGGGCGATGCCGCCGCACTGGCGCAGGAACCGGATTTCGGCGCCCTCTTCTTCGGCGAGGTCGCCTGATGCAGCTGATCGTCAACACCCTCGCCAGCGCCGCCGTCATCGCGCCGGCGGCCATCGCCTTCACCCTCGTCTTCACGCTGTTCCGCTATGCCAATTTCGCGGCGGGAGGGTTCGTGACCATCGGCGCCTTCACCGCCTGGACCCTCAACGCCCTGATCGGCCTGCCCATCTGGGTCGGCGGCCTCGGGGCGATGGTGGTGAGCGCGCTCGCCTTCGCGCTGGCCGACAGCCTCATCTTCCGCCCCCTGCGCGGACGGGGCGGCGGCACGCTGCTGCTGGTCTCCATCGCCCTGTCTGCTGGTGGGCGCCGTGCTGACCCTCACCCCCATCGGCCGCGCCCTGCGGGCGGTGGCGGACAATGCCTCCCTTGCCAATGTGCGGGGCATTCCGGTGCCGCGCATCGAGATGTTCGGCGTGGCCCTCGCCGGGGCGCTGTTCGGCCTGTCGGGGGTGCTGGTGGGGCTCGACCTCACCATTGATCCCAACCTCAACTGGGCGGTGGCCATCCCGGTGATCGCCGCCGCCATCGTCGGCGGGCTCGGCTCGCCGCTCGGCGCGGCCATCGGTGCGGTCTGCATCGGGCTCGCGGAGGAACTGACCGGGGTGTTCCTGAACCCGACCTACAAGGGCGCCGTCGGCTTTGCCGTGATCGCCCTCGTCCTCATCGTCCGCCCGCAGGGTCTGCTCGGCGACAAAGTGGACAGGAAGTGACGCCATGGACGCCTATTTCGTCGCCATCCTCACTATTGCCGGGATCTATGTGATCCTCGCCCTCGCGCTGAACCTCCAGTTCGGCCTCACCGGCCTGATCAATTTCGGCGTGGTGGGCTTCTTCGGGGTTGGCGCCTATGCCAGCGCCATCGCAACCGAGACGCTGCATCTGCCCTTCATCGGCGGGCTCGGCGTCGCGCTTCTGGCCGGGGCGGTGGCGGGGGCGCTGATCTCGCTGCTGTCGCTGCGGCTGTCGGGGGATTTTCTCGCCATCGTCACGCTGGGCTTTGCCGAGACCATCCGCCTCGTCTTCAACAACGAGGACTGGCTCACCGGCGGGCCGCGCGGCTTCCTCATTTCCACCCGGCCCGTCATGCAGGGGCTGGGACGGGGCGAAGCGGCCTGGGCCATTCTGGGCGTGATCCTGCTCGCCGCGCTCGTCGCCTTCGTCATCCTCCAGCGCCTCGCCGTCACCCCCTATGGCCGCGCGCTGCGGGCGATCCGGGAAGACGACCTGGTGCCGGCGACGCTCGGCAAGAACGTGTTTCTCTATCGCCTCCAGTCCTTCGTCATAGGCTCCATGTTCATGGCAGCCGCAGGCTCCCTCTACGCCCATTATGTCCAGACCATCACGCCGGAAAACTTCACCACGCCGGTCGCGATCCTCGTCTGGATGTCGGTGGTGGTGGGCGGGGCGGGCAACATGGTGGGCACGCTGGTGGGCGCACTGGTGGTGGTGACGCTCTATGAGGGCAGCCGCTTCCTCGCGCCCTGGCTCTCTTTCCTTGACCCCGAGCAGGTGTCCGCCCTGCGCTTCATCATCATCGGATCGGTGCTGATCCTCACCATCCGCTTCCGGCCCAACGGCCTCCTGCCCGAAGCCAGCCGCGTTCCGCCCGCACCCGCCGTCCCCCTCACGCACCCGAAAGGTTAGGCCATGCACGTCACGCGCCGACTGTTCCTCACGGCCACCGCCGCCACGCTCGCCACCCCCGCCTTGCTGCGCCACGGGCTTGCCCAGTCCGCCCCCATCCGGGTCGGCTCGCTGACGCCCCTGTCCGGCGGCGGCGGTCCCTACGGGCCGGAAAAGGCCAAGGCGCACAAGGTGGTGGTGGACCTCGTCAACGCCAATGGCGGCGTGCTGGGCCGGCAGATCGAGCTGATCGCCGACAACAGCGAGACCAATCCGGAAGTGGCGGTGCGCGCCGCGCGCAAGATGATCGACGCGGACCGTGTCTGCGCCATCCTCGGCACCTGGGCCTCCTCGGTCACCCTCGCCATCATGCCGCTGTGCCAGGAAGCCAATGTGGTGCAGATCTTCACCGGCTCGTCGGACTATCTGCCGAACGGCGACAAGAAGCACCTCTGCTACAACCTCCAGCCGCTGAATTCCGCCTGGGCCGTGGCGCTGGCGGACCTTGCGGTCAAGCGCGGCTTCCGGGAGGTGGCGTTCGCGGGACCGAAGAACGACTTTGCCTCCTCCATGGGCGAATCCTTCTCGAAGTCGCTCAACAAGGCCGGCGGCAAGATCATCGGCGAGCCCTTCTATTACAACACCAACCAGGTCTCCTACCGCGCCGAGGCCGAACGGCTGATGGCCATGAAGGCGCCTGCCGTGTTCATCGCCGGCTATGTCACGGACTTCACGCCCATCTATCGCGAGCTGATCCGCGGCGGCTACACCGGCAAGATCTTCACCCTCTCCTTCGCGGTGGGGCCGGACTTCAAGAAGGCGGTGGGCAATGCCGCGGACGGCATCCTGCACGGCTCGCCCGTGCCGCCGGTGGGCAAGGACACCTACGACGCCTACCTGCGCCTCGTGGGCGCCAAGCCCAACGGGCAGGTGCAGTATCCCTATGGCTGCGCGGCCTATGACGAGATGAACCTGCTGCTGCTCGGCATCGAGGCGTCGAAGTCCACCGACGGGCCGAAGATCGCGGAAGCGATCATGAAGATGGCCAACGGTCCGGGCGAGAGCGTCAGCACCTTTGCCGAAGGCGCAAAGGCGATCGCGGCGGGCAAGGGCATCAATTATGACGGCGCCAGCTCGTCGGTCGAATTCCTGCCCAACGGCATGCTCAAGAGCCGCGATTTCGCGCTCTACGAGGTGCAGAAGGGCGAGGACGTTCCGATCCTGACCACCACCAGCGTCGTGGAGTGAGGGGGACGGCGGATGGTCAGCTGCCCTCCGCGCGCCGCCGCCCCGCCTGGGGCCGGCGGCCACCTTCCACTTGCACCGGCTCCGGCACCGGCTCGCGCATCTGCGTCTCCATGGAGGCGCGGATCGCTCCGGCGAGGGCCGCGCACAGGCGCCCGCTGGGGCGCTCCTGCCGCTCCAGCAGCACCACATGGCGGCGCATCTGCGGATCGCCGAACGGCAGGCAGGTGAGCGAGGCCCGCGCCAGCACCGCGTCCGGCAGCGGCAGCACCGCGACGCCCAGCCCCCACTCGACCATCTTCAGGATGACCTCCTGACTGTCGAGCACCATTTCCTCCTGCACCTTCAGCCCCAGCCGGCGCAGTTCGCGGGCGATCATGCGCCCCGCCCAGGCGCGGGCATCGAAGCGGATGAACGGCATGCGCGCCAGTAACGCCGCCGCATCCAGCCCCTGAAGGCCCGGCGGGGCGATCAGCCAGAAGCGGTCCTCATACAATTCGGTCCAGACAAGGTCGGAGGGGTGCGGGCGCACCGGCTCGGTGGTCACAGCCGCATCCAGTTCGCCGGTCGCGACCCGCGCGGCGAGTTCCGCCGACATGCCGGCGCCCACATGCACGCGCAGGCGCGGATGGGCGCGCCGAAGGGCCATCAGCGCGCCCGGCATGGGGCCGGAGAGGGCGGTCTGGATGGCACCCACCCGCAGGCGGCCGGACAGGGAGCGCTCGTCGCTGAGCGCCTCGGGAATGCGGTCATAGAGGGCGAGCACCTCCTCCGCCCGCGCCAGCACGATCCGCCCCGCCTCGGTCAGCACCGGCAGGCGGCGGGAGCGGTCGAACAATTGCGCGCCGAACTCCTCTTCCAGCGCCCGCACCTGAAGGCTGATGGCCGACTGCGTGAGCCCCACCGCCTCGCCCGCCTTGGCGAACGAGCCGTGATGGGCGATGGCCTTCAGGCTGCGCAGGGCACGCAGGGACATGTCGCTCTCCGGGCTGCGGCCGGACGGCATCCCCGGCACTGCCGCCAACCATGAGACAGACTTGTTGTTCTCGCAAGAATTATGAATTTTTCAGGGGTCACGGCTACGGCTAGCCTCGCCGGCGAATTCGCTTTTCAGGTGACCCGCCCATGACCGCCTCCGCGCCTCCTGCCGCCTCCGCCGGCTCGCCCATCCTCGCCATGGCCCGCCGCGCCGCCGCGCTGAAGGCCGCGGGCCGGGACATCGTGGACCTCACCCTCGGCGAGCCGGATTTCGCCCCGCCGATCCATGTGGCGGAAGCCGCCATGGCGGCGGCGGCGCGCCCGCTCGGCTATACGCCCTCGAACGGCATTCCGGCCCTGCGCGCGGCGGCGCGCGCCGCCATTGCCCGCGACCGCGGCCTCGCTTATGGCGATGACGAGGTGAGCGTCGGCTGCGGCGCGAAACAGGTGATCTTCAACGCCTTTCTCGCGACCCTGACGCCCGGCGACGAGGTGGTGGTGCCCACCCCCTATTGGGCAAGCTATCCCGACATGGTGCGGATCAGCGGCGGAGTGCCCGTGCTCATCCCCTGCCCCGCCGAGGACGGCTTCCGGCTGCGCCCGGAGGCGCTGCGCGCCGCGATCACCCCGCGCACCCGCTGGGTGGTCCTGAACGCGCCGGGCAACCCCTCCGGCGCGCTCTACAGCCCGCAGGAGATCGCCGCCCTCGCCGATGTGCTGCGCGCAGCGCCGGACTGCCTGATCATGTCGGACGAGATCTACGCCCATATCCGCTACACGGACGCGCCCTACGCCAGCATCGCCGCCGTGGCGCCGGACCTGCGCGACCGCATCCTGCTGGTGGACGGCGTTTCCAAGGCCTATGCCATGACCGGCTGGCGCGTCGGCTGGGGCTTCGGACCTTCAGGCCTCATCTCGCGCATCACCGCCGTGCAGAGCCAGAACTGCACCCAGACCGCCGCCCTCAGCCAGATCGGCGCCGTGGCGGCTCTGGAAGGACCGCAGGCGGTTCTGGCCGAGCGCAACGCCATCTACCGCACCCGTCGCGATGCCGGGCTAGCGGTGCTCTCCACCATCCCCGCCCTTGATGTGCCCGTGCCGGAAGGGGCGTTCTACTTCTTCCCGCGTCTCGCCAAAGGCGGCGACGACGTGGCGCTCGCGGACGCGCTGCTGGATGCCGGCGTCGCGACCGTTCCCGGCAGTGCCTTCGGGGCACCGGGCCATATCCGCCTGTCCTTCGCCACCGACGCGGCGACGCTGGTGGAAGGCTGCCGGCGCATCGGCGCCGCGCTGGAGGGGCGCGCATGACGGTCGCCGTCCTCCTGGCCTTGCTGCCCGTGGTGCTGCTGATCCTGCTCGGCATTGCCCTGAAGCAGCGCCGCTTCCTCGCCGAAGCGTTCTGGCCGCAGGCGGAGCGGCTCGGCTATTTCGTGCTGCTGCCGGCGCTGTTTTTCCATGGCCTCGCCACGGCGACACTGGACCAGCCGGTTCAACAATTATGTGGGCGTGACGCTCGCCGCCGGCCTGTTCGGCGCGAAGGGCATCGCGCTCGCCGCCATCTGCAACGCGGCCATCGTCCCGACCGTGAACATCCTGTGCGTGCTGGTGTTCGCCCGGCACGGCACGGCGCGGCTCAATGCACGCGGCATTGCCCAGCAGCTCGCCACCAATCCGCTGGTGCTGGCCTGCCTCGGCGGCATCCTGCTCCAGCTTCTCGGCCTGCGCCTGCCCGCCGGGGTCGAGCCGGCCTTGCGCGCCCTCGGCGCGGCGTCGCTGCCGCTCGGCCTGCTGTGCGTCGGCGCGGCGCTCGAATTCGGCACCATGCGCCAGTGGGTGGGGCCGGTGGTCTCCTCCTCCGCGCTGAAATTCCTCGCCATGCCGGTGGCGACCCTCGCGCTTGCGGTGCCGTTCGGGCTGACGGGGCCGGCACTCACCACCGCCCTCCTGTTCCAGGTTCTGCCCACCGCCTCCTCCGCCTACATCATGGCACGGCAGCTGGGCGGAGATGCCCCGCTCATGGCCGGCATCACCGCGACGCAGACCGTGGTGGCGGCAGCGATCATCCCCCTCGTCCTCACGCTCCTGTCGGGATGGGCGCCGCTCTGAGCGGCGGCGCTCAGCCGTAGCGGATGGGGGAGCGCACGGTCAGGATCGCCCCCTCGGTCGGGTGCTCCACCTGCCGGAACAGGCCGACCGCCTTCAGATGGGCGTCCTCCAGCAGCGCATCCATGCCGTTCACCGGGGCGCAGGGAATGTCGAGCCCGCGCAGCAGATCGAGCCAGTCGGCGGTGGACCGCGCGGGCAGGCAGGCATCGAGGCGGGCATAGAGCGTGCCCACCATCGCCGCGCGCGCCGCATCCGACATCAGGTCGGGATCGTTCGCCCAGTCGTCCCGGCCAATGGCCGTGAACACGGTCCGCCAGTGCCGGCCGCTATAGGGCATCACGCAGATGAAGCCGTCCGCCGTGCGGTAGGGCCGGGGATGGGGCGAGAGCACCCGCTCGTATCCGCTCGTCCCCTGCGGCGGCACGAAGGTGAGGCCCGCCAGATGCTCCACCGCGAGGAAGGACGCCATGATCTCGAACATGGGCACTTCCACCGTTGCGCCGACGCCGGTCGCGGCCCGCGCCACCAGCGCGGCATTGATGGCGGCAACCGCATAGAGCGCGGTGATCTTGTCGGCGGCGATGGTGGGCGCATAGCGCGGCGCATCGCCGGTGCGGGCATGAAGCTCGGCCCAGCCCGCCTCCGCCTGGATCACGTCGTCATAGGCCGGGCGGTCCCGATAGGGGCCGTCCTGCCCGTAGCCGACGATGATGCAATAGACGAGGCGGGGATTGAGCGCCCGCAGTTCCTGCGGCCCGAGATTCAGCCGCAGCGCCGCCGCCATCCGCATGTTGTGCAGCAGCACGTCCGCCTCCGCCACCATCTCCAAAAGAACCGCGCGCTGGGCGGGGTCCTTCAGGTCCAGGTGCAGGGTCTGCTTGCCCGCATTGCAGCCGAGATAGGCCGCACCCATCCCCGGAGAACGAGCGGGCCCGGCGGCGCGCATGATGTCCCCGCCGGGGCCTTCGATCTTGGTCACCTGCGCGCTGAGATCGCTCAGGATACGCCCCGCATAGGGGCCGGCAATGACGGTGCTGAGGTCCAGCACCCTGATCGTGTCGAGCGGCCCGGCCATGGCGGCCTCCCTGGCGGCGAGCGGAGGAACGGACGCGGCGCGGGCCGCGCCCGCATCAGCGTGCGGTGAAGCCGCCATCCACCGGCAGGGCGACGCCGGTGACGAAGGAGGCATCGTCGGAGGCCAGCCAGAGCACCGCATGGGCGACTTCCTCGGCCTTGCACAGCCGGCCCATGGGCACGGCCGCCAGCATGCGCTCCTGGTTGGCGGCGGCCTCGGCCGGATCGCCGGAGCGGCCGGTGAAGCCGAGCTTCATGGGCGTGTCGGCAAGGCCGGGGCACACCACGTTCACCCGCACGCCGTCCGCCGCGAAGCGCTGGGCCAGCGACTTGGTAAGGCCGACCACGGCGAACTTCGCCGCCGAATAGACCGGGCTGAACATGGAGCCCACCAGCCCCGAGACCGAGGAGGTGAACACCACCGCCCCGCCGCCGCGCCCGCGCATGTGGCCGATGGCCTCGCCCGCCGACAGGGTGGCGGAGGTGACATTGAGCGCGATGGCCTGGTCGTAGGCGGCGAGGTCGAGATTCTCCACCCCCGCCGGGCCGGGCGTGCCGGCATGGGCCCACAGCACGTCGATGCCGCCGAGGCGGTCCGCCGCCTCATGGATGGCGCGCTTCACCTCGTCCGGGCGGGAGAGGTCGGCGACCACGATGTCGATGGCGTGGCCCTTCGCGGCCATCTCGTCCCTGAGCGCGGCGAGGGCGGCGGCGTTGATGTCCACCGCGACCACCCGCGCCCCTTCCTGCAGGAACAGTTCGACACCCGCGCGCCCCATGCCGGAGGCGGCGGCGGTGATGACGGCAAGCTTGCTGGCGAGACGCATGGAAGATGTCCTTGGCTGGATCGTGCGGTCAGATGGCATAGGCATCGGGGAAGCGCCCGGTGGTGCTGACGATGGTGGTCCGGGTTTCAAGGTAGGAATCCAGCGCCTCGACGCCGTTCTCGCGGCCCCAGCCGCTGGCCTTGAAGCCGCCATAGGGGGTGGACCAGCGGATGAAGCGATAGGTGTTCACCCACACCATGCCGGCGCGGATGCGGCTGGCGACCCGGTGCGCGCGGCTGGCATCGCCGGTCCAGAGGCCGGCGGTGAGGCCGTAGGCGGTGTCGTTGGCGATGGCGACCGCTTCCTCTTCGTCGTCGAACGGGATGAGGGCGGCGACCGGGCCGAAGATTTCCTCGCGGGCGATGCGCATGGCGTTGGAGACGCCGGCGAACACCGTGGGCTCGACGAAATAGCCGCCGGCATGGGCCGGGCCGGTCAGGCGGTTCCCGCCGGTGACCAGTTCCGCGCCCTCCGCCCGGCCCACATCGATATAGGACAGGGTCTTGGCGAGCTGGTCCGCATGGGCCTGCGGCCCCATATGGGTCGCCTCGTCCAGCGGCGCGCCCACCCGCACGCGGGCGGCGCGGCGGGTGAATTCCTCCACCACGCGGTCATAGACCGGCCGCTGCACCAGCACCCGGGAGCCGAGCGCGCAGCTCTGCCCGCACAGGGTCCATGCGGAATTGGTGGCGGCGTTCAGCGCCTGCTCCAGGTCCGCATCGGCGAACAGGATGTGCGGCGACTTGCCCCCGAGTTCGAAGGTGAAGCGCTTCATGGTTTCGGCGCCCGCCCGCAGGATGGTCTTGGCGGTGGCCCCTTCCCCGGTGAAGGCGATCTTGTCCACGTCCGGATGGGCGACGAGATATTCGCCCGGCCCGTCCCGGCCATGGCCGGGCACCACATTGACCACGCCGGGCGGAAAGCCGGCCTCCTCGAACAGGCGGCCCAGTTCCAGCGAGGTCACCGGGGTATGCTCCGCCGGCTTCAGCACCACGGTGCAGCCGGCAGCCAGCGCCGGCCCGAGCTTCCAGCAGGCTGCCATCAGCGGCACGTTCCAGGGCGTGATGGCACCCACCACCCCCACCGGGACCCGCGTCGTGAAGGCATGCACGCTGTCGTCGAAGGGAATGGTACGGCCGGAAGCCTTGTCCGCCAGCGAGGCCCACCAGTGATAGGCGTTGGAATGGCCGCCGACGTCCGCCAGCGATTCCCGCAGCGCGCGGCCGGAATCGCGCGTTTCCAGAATGGCGAGATCACGCGCCCGCGTCTTGTAGAGGTCGGCGAAACGGCGCAGCAGCGCGGCCCGCTCATGCCCCGGCATGCGGCTCCACGGCCCCTCCAGCGCGGCCCGCGCGGCCGCCACCGCCTTGTCGATGTCGCGGCGCCCGCCGAACGCCACCAGCGCCCAGGCCCGCCCCGTGGACGGGTCGATGCTCTCGACGAGGCTGCCATCTTCCGGCGCCACCCATGCGCCGTTGATGAAGAGATGCTCGTAGCGGGCAAGCGGCGCGTCCGTCGCGTTCTGTGCCGCCGAGGCTGGTGCTGTCATGGTCCGCTCCGGGAGGGTTTGAACGGGGCCGGACGGGCGGCGCGCGCCGCCCCGGCCGCGCGAGGGATCGCGCGGGGCCCCATGGTGGAAACGAGAAGGGATGAGGGAAACGCGCCCCGCCGGGGCTATTTGCGCACCAGCGGGCAGTCGCTGCCCGACAGGGGCCGGAACGCCTCTTCCGGCGGAATGGTGGCGAGGATCTTGTAATAGTCGAACGGACCCTTGGACTCGGCCGGCTTCTTCACTTCCACCAGCATCATGTGGTGCACCACCCGGCCGTCCTCGCGCAGATGGGTCTTGCCGAACAGCGGGTCTTCGAAGGTGCCGGCCTCCCGCATGGCCTTGACCACCGCCGCGCCGTCCTTGGCCGATCCGGTCTTCGCCACGGCCTTCAGGTAGGCGAGGACGGCGGAATAGGCGCCGGCCTGGTTCATGGAGGGATAGCGGCCGGCGCTGCGGTCGGCGAACCGCTTGCCGAAGGCGCGGGTCTGCTCGTTCTGGTCCCAGTAAAAGCCGGTGGTCAGCTGCAGGCCCTGCGCGGTCTTGAGCCCCAGCGAATGGATGTCCGAGAGGAACAGCAGCATGCCCGCAAGCTTCTGCCCGCCTGCCACGATGCCGAATTCCGCCGCCTGCTTGATGGCGGTGATGGTGTCGCCGCCGGCATTGGCCAGCGCCACCACCTGCGCACCGGACGCCTGCGCCTGCAGCAGGTAGGAGGAGAAGTCCTTGGTGTCGGTGGGATGCCGGACATTGCCCACCACCTTGCCGCCATTGGCGGTGATCACGGCCGCCGCGTCACGTTCCAGCGAATGGCCGAGGGCGAAATCCACGGTGAGGAAGAACCACGACTTGCCGCCCGCCTTGGTGATGGCATCCGCCGTTCCGTGGGCGAGCGCCCAGGTGTCATAGGTCCAGTGCACGGAATTGGGCGTGCAGGACTTGCCGGTGAGATCGGACGTGCCGGAGGCGGTGAACAGGGCGACCTTGTTCTTCTCTTTCACCAGCGGCGCCAGAGCCAGCGAGATGGCGCTGGTGGGCAGATCCACCAGCACGTCGACCCCTTCGGAATCGAACCACTTGCGGGCGATGCCGCTGGAAATGTCCGGCTTGTTGAGGGCGTCGGCAGAGACCACCTCGATGTCCAGCCCCTTGGCTTCCGGCAGCTTCCGGAAATCCTCCACCGCCATCAGCGTGGCTTCGAGGGAGCCCTTGCCGCCGATGTCGGAAAAGATGCCGGACATGTCGGCGAGCACGCCGATCTTGACGCTGGCGGCAAGCGCGGGGCTCGCTCCCAGCCAGACGGAGGCGGCAAGGGCAAGGGCTGCCCCGATGCGAGGAGACGGCATAGGTGATCCTCCCGAGATCGTGTTCTTATGGCAGGCGCAGAACTCCGGCGCGGGTTCCGTTCATTTAATTCCTGCACAGGAACTTATAAAACCTGTATATGAATTTTGAGTCAAGCCTCTCGCTGGGCCGGTCCGTGCCGGATACAAAGGGGCAGGTGTGGGCGGGGTGTGGGCATAGGCCGGACGCGACCGCCGGACAGGGCAGACAATGAGTGTGAAGCAGGCCGCCAACGTTCTGGAATTGCTGGAATATTTTTCAAATCGGCGAAGTCCGGCCACACTCGCCGAGATTTCCGACGATCTCGGCTGGCCGCGCTCCAGCACGTTCAATCTGGTGGGGACCGTGGTGGAGCTGGGCTTCCTCTACGAGCCGCGCCCGCGCGCGGGCTATTACCCCACCCCCCGCTGGCTCACCCTGGCGCAACGCATCTCCGATGCCGAGCCCATTCCGGACGCGGCGCAGATGATCGCGGCCGAGGTCGCGCGGGAAACAGGGGAGACCACCGCCATCGCAGCCCTGAGCGGCGCCTTCGCCATGTTCATGCATGTGCGCGAATCCGGCCATGCGGTGCGCTACCACGCGCAGGTGGGCGACCGGGTGCCGGCCCATGCCAGCTCCGTGGGGCGCGCCATCCTCGCCCAGCTCACGCCGGAGGCGCGGCAGGCCATCTACCGCAAGATGAACTTCGAACGCTATTCGCAGACCACCCCGGCCAGCATCGAGCGGGTGGAAGCCGAGTTGCGAGCGGCCCAGGAGCGCGGCTACCACCAGAGCGAGTCGGAATATATTCCCGACCTCGCCGGGGTCTCCCTGCCCCTGAAGATCGGCGACCGGGCGCTCGCCATCGTGGTGGCGGGGCCGCTGTCACGATGCCTTGCACGGCGGCAGGAGACCGCGACCCTCATCAAGCGCGCCATCGCCACCCATGTCGGCGGTGCTCAAGTTGCCGGCTCATCCGGAGGCGGGAACGGCTGAGCGGAACGCCGGGCCGCCAGGCTTCGCCCCGCCCGACGCTTCCCGTCAGCCCTCCCGGCGCGGCGGCAGGGTGCTGCGCCGCTGGATCAGGTCATGGCCGGCGAACAGTTCCGCCACCCAGTCCACGAACACCCTCAGACGGGCCGACAGGTGGCGGTTGGGCGGGAAGACCACATAGAGCGGCACCGGATCGCTCTGCCAGCCGCACAGCACGGGAACCAGCGCGCCCGTGCCGATATGCGTCTGCGCCATGAAGGTCGGTACCTGCAGAAGGCCGAGCCCGGCAAGGCCCGCGGAGATGTAGGCGTTGCCGTCATTGACGGCGAGGATGTACCGGCCGGGCGGCTCCAGCGTCACGCCATCGCGAATGAACTCCAGCGGGATGTGCCGCCCCGTGCGGGCGTTGAAGTAGCGCAGCACGGGAAAGCCGCGCTCCAGATCGTCCGGATGCAGGGGCACGCCGTGGCGGGCGATATAGGAGGGCGCGGCGCAGGTGATGACATGCATCTCGCCGATGCGCCGGGCGATGAGGGAGGGATCCACCAGGTCCCCGCCCCGGATCACGCAATCCACATTCTCGCCCACCAGATCCACCGAGCGGTCGGTGACGCCGAGGTCGATCTGGATGTCGGGATAGAGCGCGAAGAAGTCGGGCAAGGCCGGAATGAGCACCAGCATGGCCAGCGAGGCGCTGATGTCGATGCGCAGCCGGCCACGCGGGCTTGCCTGCGACAGGGTCATGGAGCCGTCCAGCTCCTCAAGGTCGTTCAGGATGGCCAGTGCCCGCTCATAATAGGCGGCGCCATCCGCCGTCACCGTCACCCGCCGCGTGGTTCGGTTGAGGAGCTTGGTGCGCAAATGCTGCTCCAGCGACTGCACCTGTTTGGTGAGCGTGGGCTTGGGAACTTCCAGCAGGTCGGCGGCGCGGGTGAAGGTGCCCGCCTCCACCACCCGCACAAAGGCCCGCATCGCCGCCAACTGGTCCATCTGCCCCTCCTCAAACGCCCTCCATTATTTCCATACAGAAACAATGAAGTCACGCAGGCATTGTTTATTCCTCAGGCGAAGGGAACTAGGTTTTCCGCACTGCAACAGGCCCGACCCCCGGGCCGTTCGCCACCGGTGCCCCAATGACCCCCACCTGGACCCAGGAGATCATCGAGACGGAGATGGCCGGCGCCATGCCGCTCCGGATCTATGGGGCCGACACGGCGTCGCGCGCCGCGCCGGTGGTCCTGCACCTGCATGGCGGCGCCTTCACCGGCGGCTCGCTGGAGAGCGGCGCGGATGTGGCCGCCGTTCTGGTGGCGGCAGGGGCGGTGGTGGTTTCGGCCGATTATCCGGTCGGCGAGGCGCATCCCTTTCCCGTGCCGCTCAAGGCCGCCTATGAGGCGCTGCTGTGGAGCGACAAGGCGAAGGCGCGCATCGCCGGCAAGACGTCCCGCCTGTATGTGGCGGGGGCCGAAGCCGGCGGCAACCTTGCCGCGGCCCTCGCCATGATGGCGCGGGACCAGCAGTTCCCGGCGCTGGCGGGGCAGATCCTGATCTCGCCCATGCTTGACGCCTGCCTCGCCACAAGCTCCCTGCGCCTCGCCGATGCCGGGCCGGTGGGCTGCAAGTGGGCGGACGGCTGGCACGCTTATCTCGGCTCCGCCGACAAGGCGGGCCATCCCTATGCCGCCCCGATGACGGCGACCCGCCTCGGCGGCCTCGCCCCGGCGCTGGTCATCACCTCGGGCGATGATCCGCTGCGCGACGAGGCCCTCTCCTACGCCCGACGGCTGCGCGCCGCGGGGGTGGAGGCGGATGAGCATGTGGTGCCCGCCCCCACGGGCTGGCCCTGCACCATCGATTCCGAAGACGACACCGGCTGCGACTGCATCAAGGCCCTCGCGCCGGTGATCGGACGATTTTTTGAACAGACACGAGCCGGGCCCGCCAAGCGCCAGGCCAGACACGCCGACATCTGAATTCAAGGAACTGCGCCATGTCCGCCATCAAGGATTCCGGCTTGCCCGCCGGACGCCGCCGCATTCTCGTTCCCGCGCTCGTCGCCCTCGTGGTCGGAGCGGGACTTGCCACCCCCTATGTGCTCCCGCTCGGGGGCGCGCAGGCGGCCGACCCGGCCGCGACCGCCGCCCCTGCGGCCGTGCCGGTGTCGGTGGCCACCGTCGAGGCGCGCGAGGCGCCGGTCTTCGACACCTTCTCCGGCCGCCTTGAGGCGGTGGAGCGCGTCGAGGTGCGTGCCCGCGTCGCCGGCGCCATCCAGCAGGTGCACTTCCGCGAGGGCGATCTCGTCCAGGCCGGCGAACTGCTGATCACCGTCGATCCCGCCCCCTATCAGGCGGACGTGGACCGCGCCGCCGCACAGGTCGCGGCCGCCGAGGCACGGGTGGCGCTGGTGAAGGCGGATCTCGATCGCGGCCAGCGGCTGTTCGACAGCCGCACCGTCTCCCAGCGCGATCTGGACGAGCGGGTGAATGCCTCCAAGGAGGCCCTCGCCAACCTGAAGGCCGCGCAGGCGGCGCTCCAGACGGCGGACCTCAACCTGTCCTACACGCAGGTGCGCGCCCCGGTCTCCGGACGGGTGGGCAAGCGGGAAATCACGGTCGGCAACCTCATTGCCGCCGGGCCGGGCTCCACGGTCCTCACCACGCTGGTCTCGGTGGACCCGGTCTATGCCGCCTTCAGCGCGGACGAGCAGGTGGTGGCCCGCGCCATCCGCAGCCTCGCCCCCAAGCCCGGCAAGACACTGCCGGTGGAGCGCATCCCGGTTCACATGACCACCTCGGTCGAAGAGGGCGCCGACGGCGGAATGACCTATTCCGGCCAGCTCCAGCTCATCGACAACCAGGTGGACCCGCGCACCGGCACGGTGCGGGTGCGGGCGGTGTTCGACAATGTGGACGGGCGCCTCATGCCGGGCCAGTTCGTCCGTCTCCAGATGGGCCGGCCCGATACCGGCCGCGCGCTGCTGATCACCGAGCGGGCGGTGGGAACCGACCAGGACAAGAAGTTCGTGATGGTGGTCGGAGACGACAACAAGGCCATCTATCGCGAGGTGTCGCTGGGCGCGGCGGTGGGCGGTCTGCGCATCGTCACGGCGGGCCTGTCGGCCGGCGAGAAGATCGTCGTCAACGGTCTCCACCGCATCCGCCCCGGCGCGGTCGTGGCGCCGCAGCAGGTGGCCATGGAGCCGGTGCGCACCGCCGACGCCGCGCCGGGTAGCTCCGCCCCCCGCTGACCGGCCTCGCCCGCACCCTATCTTCCGCGCTTCCCATCGGCGCCGCCCGCCTTGCGGTCGGCAGCGCCGGTCGAGGGAGGGGGACAGGTCCGCCCCCCCTGTCCCCCTCCCCGCCTCTTTCATTTCCGCCGCCATCCCCTGCCCGAGCCCGGGCGGGAGCGGCCGCCTGCGCGCTTCGGCGCTGATTTCACATGCCCCGCCATGGGGAGGATGCCATGAACATCTCGAAGTTCTTCATCGACCGCCCGATCTTCGCAGGCGTTCTCTCGACCCTGATCTTCCTCGCCGGGCTCATCGCCATGCAGGTCATGCCCATCTCGGAATATCCCGAGGTGGTGCCGCCGCAGGTGGTGGTGCGCGCGCAATATCCCGGCGCCAATCCGAAGGTGATCGCGGAAACGGTGGCCATGCCCATCGAGGAACAGATCAACGGCGTGGAGGGCATGCTCTACATGTCCAGCCAGGCCACCACCGACGGACTGATGACGCTCACCGTCACCTTCCGCCTCGGCACCGACCCGGACAAGGCGCAGCAACTGGTGCAGAACCGCGTCTCGCAGGCCGAGCCCCGCCTGCCGGAGGCCACCCGCCAGCTTGGCGTGACCACCGTGAAGTCCTCGCCCGACCTCACGCTGGTGGTCCACCTGCTCTCGCCCAACGGCCGGTACGACATGACGTACCTGCGCAATTATGCCGTGCTCAACGTCAAGGATCGCCTCGCGCGCATCGACGGCGTGGGGCAGGTGCAGCTGTTCGGCTCCGGCGACTATTCCATGCGCGTGTGGCTGGACCCGCAGAAGGTGGCCGAGCACGGGCTCTCCGCCGCCGACATCGTGAACGAGATCCGCGCCCAGAACGTGCAGGCGGCGGCCGGCGTGGTGGGTGCCTCGCCCGGCATTCCCGGCATTGATCTCCAGCTCTCCGTCAACGCGCAGGGCCGCCTCCAGAACGAGGAGGAGTTCGGCGAGATCGTGGTGAAGACCGGCACCAATGGCGAGGTGGTGCGGCTGCGCGACGTGGCCCGCATCGAGCTTGGGGCGGCGGACTATGCGCTGCGTTCGCTGCTGAACAACAAGTCGGCGGTGGCCGTGCCGCTGTTCCAGGCGCCCGGCTCCAACGCCATCCGCATCGCGGACGACGTGCGCACCGTCATGGAGGAGATCAAGCAGACCATGCCGGAAGGCGTGGACTACGAGATCGTCTACGACACCACCCAGTTCGTGCGCGCCTCCATCGATGCGGTGGTCCACACGCTGCTGGAAGCCGTGCTGCTGGTGGTGCTGGTGGTGATCCTGTTCCTCCAGACCTGGCGCGCCTCCATCATCCCGCTTCTGGCGGTGCCGGTGTCCATCGTCGGCACGTTCGCGGTGATGTATGTGTTCGGCTTCTCCATCAACGCGCTCACCCTGTTCGGGCTGGTGCTCGCCATCGGCATCGTGGTGGATGACGCCATCGTGGTGGTGGAGAATGTGGAGCGCAACATCGAGGAGGGCCTCTCCCCGCGCGACGCCACCTACAGAGGGCCTCTCCCCGCGCGACGCCACCTACAAGGCCATGCAGGAGGTCTCCGGGCCGATCATCGCCATCGCGCTGGTGCTGGTCGCGGTGTTCGTGCCGTTGGCCTTCATCACCGGACTGACAGGTCAGTTCTACAAGCAGTTCGCGCTCACCATCGCCATCTCGACGGTGATCTCGGCGATCAACTCGCTCACCCTCTCCCCCGCCCTCGCGGCGCTGCTGCTGAAGGGACATGACGCCCCGAAGGACCGGCTCACCCGCATCATGGATTCCGGGCTCGGCTGGCTGTTCCGCGGCTTCAACGCCGCCTTCGGCCGGGGTTCGGCCGCCTACAGCGCGGGCGTGAAGGGCGTGATCGGCCGCAAGGCGCTGATGATGGGCCTCTATGTGGTGCTGCTGGGGCTGACCGCCGTGCTGTTCCGCGCCGTGCCGCCCGGCTTCGTGCCGGCGCAAGACAAGCAGTATCTGGTGGGCTTCGCCCAGCTGCCGGACGGCGCCACGCTCGACCGCGCGGAAGAGGTGATCCGCCGCATGAGCGAGATCACCCTTGCCCAGGAGGGCGTCGAGAGCGCCATCGCCTTTCCGGGCCTCTCCATCAACGGCTTCACCAATTCCTCCAATTCCGGCATCGTCTTCGTGGGGCTGAAGCCGTTCGAGGAGCGCCGCGACCCGGCCTTGTCGGGTGGCGCCATCGCGCTGGAACTCAACAAGAAGTTCGCCGTCATCGAGGAGGCGATGGTCGCCATGTTCCCGCCGCCCCCGGTGCAGGGGCTCGGCACCATCGGCGGCTTCAAGTTCCAGATCGAGGACCGCGCCGGCTTCGGCTACGAGGCGCTGAACGCGGCGACGCAGGGCTTCCTCGCCAAGGCGCGGCAGGCACCGGAACTGGCCGGCCTGTTCTCCTCCTTCCAGGTGAACGTGCCGCAGCTCTTCGCCGACATCGACCGCACCAAGGCCCGCCAGCT
>NCCY01000349.1 GCA_002279855.1 Rhizobiales bacterium 12-68-15 | reverse complement strand
GCAGGCCGATAGGGCGGCGCCGGCTCAGGCCGCGCCGTCCCTCTGCGCCGAGAACAGCCGGCCCTTTTCCGCGATCAGCACCATGACCACCGCCGCGAGGCCGAGCACCATGTACCCGAAGCCCAGCGGCAGCACGGTGCCGTCGAACGAGCGCCCGACCACCACGCCGAGCGCCGCGCCGAACAGCGTGGTGTAGAAGCCGATGAAGGACGAGGCAGTGCCCGCCACCGCGCCCATGGGCTCCATGGCGATGGAGTTGAAATTGGGGACGGTGATCGCGAACAGCGCCTGCGCCAGCCCCAGCAGGGTGCAATAGAGGATGACCGGCGGCACGCCGTCCCACGCATAGCCCGCCGCCACCTGTGCCGCGCCCATGAGGGTGAAGCCCACCATGCCGAAATGCGACAGGCGGCGCATGCCCACCGTGCGCACCAGCTTGGCATTGAGGAAGGACGCCACGCTCATGATGGCCGCGATGGCCGCAAAGGCGAGGGGGAACAGGCCGCCGAGCTTGTAGATGCCGTTCTCGAACGTCTGCTGCGCCACCGCGATATAGGCCATGAGCGAGCCGAGCATCAGCCCCATGGCGGTGGTATAGAGGAAGGTGCGGCGGTTGCTGAGCGCCCGGCCCATGCCCGCGCCGATAGCGCGCAGCGAGAGCGGCACCCGCCGCGCCGGCGGCAGCGTCTCGGGCATGCGCAGGCCGAACCAGAGCGCGAGGATCAGGCCGAGCGCCAGCATGGCGCCGAAGATCATGTGCCATTCCGCCAGCAGCAGCACGCCGCTGCCGAGCGTCGGGGCGATCACCGGGATGATCAGGAACACCATCATGCAGAAGGACATGACGCGGGCCATCTCGCGCCCCTCGAAGCGGTCGCGCACGATGGCGACCGAGAGAACGCGCGCCGCAGCCGCGCCGAGGCCCTGGATCAGCCGCGCGATCAACAGCAGCGTGAAGCTGTCCGCAACCATGGCGAGCGCGCATCCGGCCGTATAGATGACCAGCCCGGCCATGAGCGTCTTCTTGCGACCGATGACGTCGGAGAGGGTGCCGAACACGATCTGCATCACGCCGAAGCCGACCATGTAGGCCGTGATCAGCAATTGCAGGTCGTTGGCCTCAACCACCTGGAAATGCTGCTGGATGTGGCTGAAGGCGGGAAGCAGGTTGTCGATGGAGAAGGCCGTCAGCCCCATCATCAGGGCGACGAGGGCGACGAATTCGGTAAAGCCGGGCGCGGCCTCACCCCGCTTTGCGGGGCGGCTGTGACCTTCCATAGGGAAATGCTCTGAATGCGCGCCGGAAGGCGCAAAGTGAATCCAGCCGCCTTCCTATCCGCTCGTCCCGGCGAATTGAAGGCGCACCACCTCCGCGTGCCGGGGTGCCGCAAGGGCACCCATGCCCTCGGCGCAAGGGTCAGCCGGCCAACAGGGTCCGCCCGACCCGCGCCGGCCCCATGGGCCGGCAGGGGAACGGGCGCGGTGCCCCCTGCGTTGCCATCGGTCTCAGCAGCATGGGAGCAATGCCATGGGAACAGGGCTGGTGCACGGGCCGCCCCGCAACGCGGTCCATCTGTGCGTGGACATGCAGCGCCTGTTTGCGCAGGAGGGGCCATGGCCGACCCCGTGGATGCCGCGCGTGCTGCCGGTGGTGACGCGGCTCGCCGCCCATCATCCCGCGCGCACCCTGTTCACCCGCTTCATCCCGCCCGAAGTGCCGCAGGACCGGCCCGGTTTGTGGCGGGTCTATTTCGAGCGCTGGCGGGAGGCGACGCGGGCACATCTCGACCCCGCCCTCATCGGCCTCATGCCGGAGCTTGCGGCGCTGGTGCCCCCCGCCCGCACCTTGGACAAGCCCGGCTATTCCGCCTTCACCGCCCCGGCCCTGTTGCCGACGCTGGCGCAGATGGAGGCGACCACGCTGATCGTGACCGGCGCGGAGACGGACGTGTGCGTGCTCTCCACCGTCATGGCGGCGGTGGATCTGGGCTTCCGGGTGATCCTCGTGGGGGACGGGCTCTGTTCCTCTTCGGACGAAGGGCACGATTTCCTCGTCACCCTGTTCCGCAAGCGCTTCTCCTGCCAGATCGAGACCGTGACCGCGCAGGAGATTCTGGAGGCGTGGACGCTGTAGAGCGCCCGCGCCTGTGCGCGCCGCTCAGCGGGCGGCGATGGGCTGCGGCCGGCCGGTGCCGAAGCGCACCTGATAGACGAGATAGTTCTCCATCACCCGCTGCACGTAATTGCGGGTCTCGGAGAAGGGGATCAGCTCCACCCAGTCCACCGGGTCCACGTCCTTGTCGCGCGGGTCGCCATAGCGCTCGAACCATTTGCGCACGCTGCCGCGACCGGCATTGTAGCCGGCGAAGACGAGGATGGGGTTGCCGTCATAATTGTCCATCAGCATGCCCAGCTCGGCGGCGCCGAACTGCACATTGTAGGACTGGTCGGTCATGAGGCG
>NCCY01000348.1:1743-4208 GCA_002279855.1 Rhizobiales bacterium 12-68-15 | reverse complement strand
ATGTATGTCTGGCTGGTGCCGATGGCCGGCACGCGCCTGATGGCGCCGTTCAGGGTCTCGGTGGCAACCGTGATCGGGACGGCCGTGTTCGAGGCCACGAGCTTCGATTCCAACGCTACCTCCCGCACCGTGCCGATCACCGCGCGGCCCTGAGGCCACGGGCGTTTGCACCCGAGCGAATCCGTTTAAACTTATCCACAGCCCCTACATCTGGTATGGGGCAAACGGTGAACATCGCTGCGACTCGATTCGACCGCGATTCGTTCCGGACTCGTTCCGTTCTCCTGTCGCGCCGTGTCCCGGATCGGGACATGCCCTCTGACGGGCAGGGACGGCGCGCCGCGTTCACGTCAGCCTGAAGCCTAGCCGGCAATCCGTTGACACTGCGCCTGTTGCCAGTGTTCCCTGAGGCTGGCGCGATCCCTCGCGCAAGAGGTCATCATGGCGAAAAAGAAAACGGTGCATCCGGAGGCTCTTTCGGTGCCCCGGGGTGTCAAGACGCTGGCCGAGGCGAAGGCCTGGATGGCAGCGCGCGGCATCACCGAGATCGAATGCACCGTCCCGGATCTCGCCGGCGTCGCACGCGGCAAGATCATGCCGGCGTCCAAGTTCTTCTCCTCCCCGGTCATGAACCTGCCGCTGTCCATCTTCTTCCAGACCATTTCCGGTGAATATCCCGATTATGAAGGGCTGGTGGATTCCGTCGCCGCCGATTCCGATCTGGTGATGGAGCCCGATTTCTCCACCCTCGCCGTGGTGCCGTGGGCCAATGATCCCACCGCGCAGGTGATCCACAACGCCTTCCACCGCGACGGGCGCCCGGTGGAACTGTCGCCCCGGCAGGTGCTGAAGAATGTCCTGAACCTGTATGCCAAGCGCGGCTGGAAGGCGGTGGTGGCGCCCGAGATCGAGTTCTATCTCGTCGAGCCCAATATCGATCCCGACTATCCTCTGAAGCCGCCGGTGGGCCGCTCCGGGCGCCCCGAGATCGGCCGGCAATCCTATTCGATCCAGGCGGTGAACGAGTTCGATGCCCTGTTCGAGGACATCTACGATTATTCCGAAGCCCAGGGGCTGGAGATCGACACGCTGATCCACGAGGACGGCGCGGCGCAGATGGAAATCAACCTGCGCCACGGCGACCCGCTGGAACTGGCCGACCAGGTGTTCCTGTTCAAGCGCACCATCCGCGAGGCGGCGCTGCTTCACAAGATCTACGCCACCTTCATGGCCAAGCCCATCGCCAACGAGCCGGGTAGTGCCCTGCACATCCACCAGTCGGTGGTATCGGCGGAGACCGGGCAGAACATCTTCTCCGACAGCGACGGCGACCCGACGCCGGAATTCTTCTCCTTCCTCGCCGGCCACCAGAAGTACCTGCCCTCGGTCATGTGCATCCTGGCACCCTATGTGAATTCCTACCGGCGCCTGACCCGCGATTCCATGGCCCCCATCAATGTGCAGTGGGGCTATGACAACCGCACCGCCGGCCTGCGCGTGCCGCCCGCGCCGCCCGCCGCGCGCCGGGTGGAGAACCGCGTTCCGTCTTCCGACGCGAACCCCTATCTCGTCATCGCGGCCTCGCTGGCCTGCGGTTATCTCGGCATGGTGAAGGGCCTGCGCCCCACCGAGCCGCTGGAGACCGATGCGAAGAATCTCGAATTCGACCTGCCACGCGGCCTGCTGGAGGCGGTGGCGCTGTTCGAGCAGGACGAGGATCTCGCTGCCGTGCTCGGCCCGAGCTTCATCAAGACCTATGCAGCGGTGAAGCAGGCGGAGTTCGAGACCTTCATGCGGGTGATCTCGCCCTGGGAGCGGGAATATCTGCTCCTCAATGTCTGAGGCGCGGCCGGGGCACCCCATGGTCATGGCGGGGCATGCGCCATCCTGGTATGCGGCGACGGCGGATGCGCTGGCGTCCCTGCCGCCCCTGCGCTCGGATGTGACGGCCGATGTGGCCATCGTGGGGGCCGGCTATACCGGCCTCTCCGCCGCCCTGCATCTGGCGGAGCGGGGGCTCAAAGTGGTGGTGGTGGAGCGCGGCCGCATCGCCGGCGGCGCCTCCGGCCGCAATGGCGGCCAGATCCATTCCGGGCAAAGGCGGGACCAGGACTTTCTGGAACAGGCCGTGGGGCGGGAGGATGCGCGGCGCCTCTGGGACCTTGCGCAGGATGCCAAGGGCCTTGTGCAGGACCTGATCGCCCGCCACGCCATCGCCTGTGACTATCGGCCGGGGCTGATCGTCGCCGATCACAAGCCCCGCTATGTGCCGCAGAGCCACGCTTATGCGCGCCATCTGGCGGAGGCTTACGGCTATGACCGGATCGAGCCGCTGGACCGGGAGCAGATCCGCGCGCTGGTCGGCTCCGCCGATTATCATGGCGGCGTGCTGGATCACGGCGCGGGGCACCTCCACCCGCTCAACTTTGCCCTCGGTCTTGCCCGCGCGGCGCTGGGGGCGGGGG
>NCCY01000348.1:0-1718 GCA_002279855.1 Rhizobiales bacterium 12-68-15 | reverse complement strand
GCGGCGGTGGCGGACAGCCGCTTCGTGGTGAACTATTTCCGCCTCACGCCCGACGGGCGGCTGCTGTTCGGCGGCGGGGAAAGCTACCGGCGGCACCTGCGGAGCGAAGTGAAGAGTTTCGTGCGGCCGTTCCTGCTGCGCATCTTTCCGCAACTCAAGGATGTGACGATCGACTATGGCTGGGGCGGCACGCTCGGCATCACCATGACGCGCCTGCCCTTCGTGCACCGGCTTTCGCCCCATGTGCTGGTCTCGGCCGGCTATAGCGGGCAGGGCGTGGCGCTGGCGCCGCTGTTCGGCAAGATTCTGGCGGAGACGCTGGCGGGCCAGATCGGGCAGATGGACGTTCTGGGCCGCCTGCCCGTGCCGCGCTTCTTCGGCGGCACGGCGCTGCGCTATCCGCTGCTGGTGGCGGGGCTCACCTATTATGCCCTGCGGGACCGGCTGTAGGCGCTGACTTTCCGGCCCGTTCTCACTTGCCTTCCAGCATGGCGCGCGCCTCGCCCACCGCCTTGAGGCAGGAGGCCTCGTCGCCAGCCGCCTGGAAATTCTGCGCGGCGTTCAATGCGGCCGCAGGGCCCACGGGGGCCGGCGTGCCGCCGCTGGCTGCCGCGATGGAGGCGGGCGTCGGCTGGCGGTCGAGCTGCGCGCCCACGCTCTGCGCCTCGGTGGGTGGCTTGGGGTCCGGGCTCACGGCCTTCACACGGGCCTGAAGCGCGACGATCTGTTCAAGGCAGGTCTGGGCCTGCGCGCCGGTGGCGGCGATCAGCGAAAGCGCCACAAGGGCGCTGGCCATCAGCTTGAACCTGTTCATGGTCTCTCCGTCCGTTGCCCCGCAGGGCGGCAGTCAAATCGGGCGGAGTGTGTCGCCGTGGGGGCCCGCCCGCAACCCCCGGCGCCGGATGGCGGCCATGCCCGCTGCACGCGGCAGCGGCTGCATCGCCTCAATGAGCGGGAGGCGCGGCGCCACCCCGCGGCCTGCGCACCAGCAGGACCAGGAAGCCGGCACAGGCGAGGAACACGGCAATCAGCAGAAACACGTCCGCAAAGGCCATCACCAGGCCCTGCTGGCGCACCATCAGGGCCAGTTCCTTCGTCGCGGCAAGCTCCGCCGCTGACCCCAGCGCGCCGGAAAAGCCGGAGGTGAGGCTGTTCAGCGTCTCCAGGACGGGCGCCCGCGACCATGTGACCTGCTCCCGCAGGCGCTCCATATGCAGGTCCCAGCGATTGTTCAGCACCGTGACGATGACCGCAAGACCCACCGCGCCGCCGAGATTGCGCATCAGGTTGAACAGCCCCGACGCATTCTTGAGCTGGGAGGGCGGCAATGTGCCGAGCGAGACCACGTTGATGGGCACCATGCACAGCATCAGCGCCGCCCCGCGCAGCATCTGGGGCACCAGCATCTGCTCGAAGCCCCAGTCCTTCGTGATGGGCAGAAGCTCGATGCAGGAGACGAAGAGGAATATGAAGCCCGTGCCGATGACGAGGCGCGGGTCCAGCTTGCGCGCGAGAATACCGACGACGGGTGCCGCGAGGAACATGGTGGCGCCCGTAACGAACACGGTCTCGCCGATCTCCAGCGCGTTGAAGCCCCGCACCTGCGCAAGGAAAAGCGGATAGAGATAGGTCAGGCCATACAGCACCGTGCCGAGCATGAAGGTGAGCACGGAGCCGACCGCGAAGTTGCGGTCGCGATAGGCCATCAGGTCCACCAC
>NCCY01000057.1 GCA_002279855.1 Rhizobiales bacterium 12-68-15 | reverse complement strand
AGGGCGTGAAGAGGGCGGACATGGAGGGCCTTCCCGGCTGTTATCGCCTGAAAAATAAGGCCGCCTTTTCATCCCGCAAGGCCGGCCGCGCAAACGAGAGACGCCAGCGCGCGAAAAGGCGCCGGCAGGGGGCCGGCGCCGCTCCCGTTTCAGGATTTCGGCGGCTCGTCCGGCATCAGGCGCTGGGTAAGCGCCACCGAAGGAATGGTGGGCTGCGTCGGATGCCGCCGCTGGAGGAGATGCCAGCCCACGGCCAGCAGGATGGCCAGGAACGGGATGGACGCCACCGTGAAGGTGCCGTTCGGATAGTCGAACGCCATCATCACCAGCACGCCGAACAGGAAGGCGAGCGTCAGCCAGGAGGTGAAGGGGGCGAACGGCATGCGGAAGCTGACCTCCTCCGCCTCGCCGCGCTTGATCGCCTGCCGCAGGCGGATCTGGCAGAGCAGGATGAAGGCCCAGGTGGAGAGGATGCCGAGCGAGGCGATGTTCAGCACGATCTCGAACACCCGCGAGGGCACGAAATAGTTGAGCGCCACGCCCACGGCATAGATGGCGACCGTCACCATGATGCCGGCGAACGGCACGGAATGGGAATTCAGCTTCGCCAGCAGCGACGGCGCCGACCCGCCCATGGCCAGCGAGCGCAGCACGCGGCCCGTGGAATAGAGGCCGGAATTGAGGCTCGACAGGGCCGCGGTGAGCACCACGATGTTCATGGCTGTTCCCACCCCCGGCACGCCGAGCGCGGCGAAGAAGGTGACGAACGGGCTTTCCGAGCCGGAATATTTGTTCCACGGCAGCAGGCAGACCAGCAGCAGCACCGAGCCCACATAGAACAGGGCGATACGCCAGATGACGCCGTTGATGGCGCGCGGCAGCACGCTCTTGGCGTCCTTGCACTCGCCGGAGGCGATGCCGATCAGCTCGATGCCGGCATAGGCGAAGACCACGCCCTGCACGAGGATGAAGGCCGGCAGCACGCCATGGGGGAAGAAGCCGCCATTGTCGCTGATGAGATGGAAGCCGGTGGGATGGCCGGCCACGCCGTGTCCGGTGCCGAGGATCACGGTTCCGACGATGAGGAACAGGCTTAGCGCCGCCACCTTGATGACCGCGAACCAGAACTCCATCTCGCCGAAATATTTCACGTTCACGAGGTTCAGGGCCGTGACGATGATGAGGGCCACCAGCGCGATGGCCCATTGCGGCACATCCGCGAACGCGGTCCAGTAGTGCATGTAGAGCGCCACCGCCGTGATATCGACGATGCCGGTCATGGCCCAGTTGAGGAAATAGAGCCAGCCGGCCACGTAGGAGGCGCGCTCCCCGAGGAATTCGCGGGCATAGGAGACGAAGCTGCCGCTGCTGGGCCGGTGCATCACCAGTTCGCCCAGCGCGCGCAGGATCAGGAAGGCGAACGCGCCGCACACCAGATAGACGAGCGCGAGCGAGGGCCCTGCCTGCTCAAGCCGGCTTCCCGCGCCGAGGAACAGGCCCGTGCCGATGGCGCCGCCGATGGCGATCATCTGCACCTGCCGGCGCCCGAGGCCCTGGTGAAGCCCATCGTCGTGGGACGCCAGCCACGCCTTCTTGTCGAAGGCAGCCGCATCGATGTTGTCGTCGGGATTGATCGACCCGGTCGGCTCAGCCACGCTCATGAAACGCCGTCTCCCCCCACACGCACTCCCGCGCGATGCGCTGTTCTTTCGACAGGACGCACCGTCAGGCGGAAAGCACAGCATGCGCATAGCCCTGCGGCAGGCCAAGTGCTTTGTTGAACCTTGGGTGAACAACGCCCGGCTGTGGCAAAGATGCATCGAACACTCCTCCACCTCCGCCAGCAGCGCGTCGGCGGTCTCCGGGCTGCCCACGCTCTCGCGGCCGATCTCCAGCAGCACCGGCACCGCCAGCGGCGAGACGCGCGGCAGCGGCTGGTGGACGATGTGCCCCCGCACCCGCATGAGCATGTCCGACAGGCGGCGCACATCCAGCAGGCCCGTCGCCGCATCCGCCCGCGCCGCCTTCAGCAGCATGTGCCCGGGATCATGCCGGCGCAGCACGTCATAGACGAGGTCCGTGGAGATGGTGACCTGCCGCTTCGTCTTCTCCTTGCCGGGAAAACGCCGCTCGATCAGGCCGGCAATCACCGCGCAGGTGCGGAAGGTGCGCTTCATGAGCGCGCTTTCCGCGAGCCACGCCTCGAGGTCATCGCCCAGCATGTCCGGATCGAACAGGGCATCGAGCGACAGCCGCCCGTCCGGGATCGCCGCGCCGAGGTCACCGGCCGCATAGACCGCGATGGCATAATCGTTGGCGACGAAGCCCAGCGGCTTCAGGCGCGCCCGCTCCAGCCGGCGGGTCAGCAGCATGCCCAGCGTCTGGTGGGCGAGCCGCCCCTCGAACGGGTAGCACACCAGATAAAAGCGCCCGGCGCGGGCGAACGTCTCCACCAGCAGGTCGCCGCGCCCCGGCAGGCGGGAGCGGGCGCGCTGGAGTTCCAGCCAGTCCCGCACCTGCCCCGGCAGATGGGGCCAGCGCTCCGGCGCGGACAGCAGCGCCCGCACCCCCGCCGCGAGGAAGGTGGAGAGGGGGAACTTGCCGCCATCATAGGACGGCACCTTGGGCTCCTTCGCCGTGGTGCGCGAGACATAGATCTCGTCCTCCACCATGGCGTCATAGCGCAGGATCTCGCCGGCGAAGACGAAGGTGTCGCCGGGGGCCATGGTCTCGACGAAATACTCCTCCACCTCCCCCAGCACCCGCCCGCCGAAGCGCGGCCGGCCGGTGACGCCGGTCTGCGGCCCGCCCCGCGCGGAGACGAGGCGCACCTTGATCATGGTGGCCTCGACGATGGTGCCCACATTCAGCCGGTAGGCCTGTGCGATGGCGGGATTGCTGACGCGCCACAGCCCGTCCTTGGTGCGGCGGATGCGGGCGAAGCGCTCATAGGCGCGCAGCGCGTAGCCGCCGGTGGCGACGAAATCCACCACCTCCTCGAACGCCTCCCGCGTCAGGTGGCGGTAGGGCGCGGCGGAGCAGACCTCGGCGTGCAGGTCCTCAAGCGCGAAGGGCGCGCCGCAGGCCATGCCGAGGACATGCTGGGCCAGAACGTCCAGCGCCCCGGTCCGCTCGGGGGGCGTGTCCTGCGCCCCCGCCCGCACCGCCTCCAGCGCGGCCCGGCATTCCAGCACCTCGAAGCGGTTGGCCGGCACCAGCACCGCGCGGGAGCTTTCGTCCAGCCGGTGATTGGCGCGGCCGATCCGCTGCATGAGGCGCGAGGAGCCCTTCGGCGCGCCCACATTGATCACCTGGTCCACGTCGCCCCAGTCGATGCCGAGATCGAGCGAGGAGGTGCAGACCACCGCCTTGAGCCGCCCCGCCGCCATGGCGGCCTCGATCTTGCGGCGCTGCTCCACATCCAGCGAGCCGTGATGGAGCGCGATGGGCAGGTTGTCGTCATTGATCCGCCACAGCTCCTGGAACAGGAATTCCGCCTGCCAGCGCGTGTTGACGAAGACGAGGCTCATGCGCTGCGCCTTGATGAGCGCGTACACTTCGGGCAGCGCGTGCAAGGCGGTGTGCGTTGCCCAGGGCATGGCGGCCCGGCTGTCGAGGATGGAGAGGTCGGGCGCGGCACCCCCGGTGGCCACCACGAGATCGGCCAGCGCCTCGCCCGTCTCCGGCTGGGAGACGAGATAGCGGCGCAGGTCGTCCGGCTCGGCCACGGTGGCCGACAGCCCCACGGACTGAAGCCCCGGCGCCACCCGCCGCAGACGCGCGAGGCCGAGCGCCAGCAGGTCCCCCCGCTTGGACGTCACCAGCGAATGCAGTTCGTCCAGAATGACCCGCTTCAGGCCGGAGAACAGGTGCTCGGCATCCTTGGACGCCAGCAGCAGGGCGAGTTGCTCCGGGGTGGTGAGCAGGATGTGGGGCGGATCGCGCCGCTGGCGCTGGCGGCGCGCGGAAGGGGTGTCCCCGGTGCGGGTCTCCACGCGGATCGGCAGGTCCATCTCGCGGATCGGCGCTTCCAGATTGCGCGCGATGTCCACCGCCAGCGCCTTGAGCGGCGAGATATAGAGCGTGTGGAGCGGGGAGACCGCCTCCGGCGGGGTGCGCCCGGCGGGCTCCGCCTTGCGGCGGGGCGGGTGCGCCTCGCGCAGCTCCACCAGCGTCGGCAGGAAGCCGGCCAGCGTCTTGCCGGCGCCGGTCGGCGCGATCAGCAAGGTGGAGCGGCCGGCGCGGGCATGGGCCACAAGGTCGAGCTGATGCGACCGCGGCGCCCATCCGCGCGCGGCAAACCAGTTCAGGAAGGTTTCGGGCAGGGCCGCCACAGGGGCGGCCGTTCGGCGCTTCGACACAGGCTAAAGGTAGTGTGCCCGCAGCCGTTTCGCGACCCGCCCGCCAATGCCTGCGGGTCGCGCCTGTCGCTGTCCGCTCGGGGACGCCCGCCGCCATTAAGCCGCCGTCAACCAGGCTGCGCCATGGTGGGGGCTCGCATTGGTTTCCGGGAGCTTCCAGCCCATGATGTCGCGTGCCGATCGCACCGTGCTGAGCGAGTGGTGGTGGACGGTCGATCGCCTGCTCTTGGGCAGCCTGTTCGTGCTGATGATGATCGGCATCGTGCTGTGCCTCGCCGCGAGCCCGCCCATCGCCGCGCGCCTCGGCATTGCGGACCCGTTCCACTTCGTCCAGCGGCAGGTGCTGTTCCTCGTTCCCGCTGCCATCGTGCTGGTGGGAACCTCCTTCCTGTCGCCGCGCACCATCCGGCGGGTGTGCATCCTCGTGTTCTTGGCGTTCCTGGCCCTGCTGTTCGCCACGCTGGTGATCGGGCCGGAGGTCAAGGGCGCGCGGCGCTGGCTGATGATTGCGGGCATCACCATCCAGCCCTCGGAATTCATCAAGCCCGCCTTCGTGGTGCTGGCTGCGTGGCTGTTCTCGGAAAGCAGCAAGCGTCCGGAAATGCCGGCCCAGACCCTTGCCATCGGGCTGCTCGGCATCGTCGCCCTGCCGCTCGTGCTCCAGCCCGACTTCGGACAGACCATGCTGGTCTGCCTCGTCTGGGGCGCGCTGTTCTTCCTCGCGGGCCTGCGCTGGATCTGGGTGGTCGGCCTGATGGGCTCCGCCGTGGGCGGCGCCATGGTGGCCTATAATTTCGTGCCGCACGTGCGCAAGCGCATCGACCGCTTCCTCGATCCCGCCACCGGCGACACCTACCAGATCGACACCGCGCTGGAGAGCTTCCGCCATGGCGGCTGGCTCGGGCAGGGGCCGGGCGAAGGCACGGTGAAGCGCATCCTCCCGGACGGGCATACCGACTTCATCTTCGCCGTGGCGGCGGAGGAATTCGGCATCATCCTGTGCCTCATCCTGCTCAGCCTGTTCGCCTTCATCATCATCCGCAGCCTGATGCGGGCGGTGGACGAGCAGGACCCCTTCTCGCGCTTCGCGGCCACCGGGCTGGCGCTGTTGTTCGGCCTGCAGGCCTCCATCAACATGATGGTGAACGTGCACCTGATGCCCGCCAAGGGTATGACGCTGCCCTTCATCTCCTATGGCGGTTCCTCGCTCATCTCGCTGGCCTTCGGCATGGGCATGCTGCTGGCCTTCTCCCGGCGGCGTCCGGGCGCGGCGGCCCTCGCCGCCCTGTCCGAGCCGCAGCACGATCCCCGCGCGCTTGCGAGGCCTGCATGAGCGCGCCGCTGGCCCTGCTGGCGGCGGGTGGCACGGGCGGGCACCTGTTCCCGGCCGAAGCGCTGGCCGGCGCCCTCCGGGCCCGTGGGTTCGAGGTGGATCTCGCGACCGACGCCCGCGCCGCCCGCTATGCCGGCAGCTTCCCGGCCCGCGCCATCCATGTGCTGCCGGCGGAAACCGTGCGCAGCCGCTCCCCCGTGGCGCTGGCGCGCACCGCGCTGACGCTGGGCTGGGGGCTCGTCTCGGGCCTTGCCCTGATGCGGCGGGTGAAGCCCGCCATCGTGGTGGGGTTCGGCGGCTATCCCACGGTGCCCCCTCTGCTGGCGGCGCGCCTGTCCGGCATTCCCACCCTCGTCCATGAAGCCAACGGCGTGATGGGCCGCGCGAACCGCCTGCTGGCGCCGCGCGTCTCGGCCATCGCCACCGGCTTTGCCGACATCTTCGCCACCGACCCCGCCCTCGCCGCCAAGGCCACATGGACCGGCAATCCCCTGCGCCCGGCGGTGCTCGCGGCGGCGACGGGCGACTATCCGCCGCTGGACGGGCAGCTCGGCCTGCTGGTGTTCGGCGGCAGTCAGGGCGCCCGCGTCATGTCGGACGTGGTGCCCTCGGCCATCGCCCGGCTGGACGGGCACCTGCGCGCCCGCCTGACCGTGGTGCAGCAGGCCCGCGAGGAGGATCTCGCGCGGGTCCGCGCGGCCTATGCGGATGCCGGCGTCGCGGCCGAGGTCGCTGGAGCGGATCGGCGGCGCGGTCATGATGCGGCAGGAGGCGTTCACGCCCGATGCGCTGGCCGCAGAACTGACCCGCCTCGCCGCCGACCCGCAGGCATTGACGCAGATGGCGCAAGCCGCCAGAAGCGCCGGAACGCTCGACGCCACCGAACGGCTCGCGGATCTGGTGGCGCGGATGGCCCGCGGCGCGTGATCCGCGCCGGCCGGATTTGGAATTTCGCGTCCCGCCGGCACGGCACCTGCCCGCCATGCCCGGAACGCCCCTAGGAACAGTGACATGCAGCTTCCCCAGGCCCTCGGCTCCCTCCACTTCGTCGGCATCGGCGGCATCGGCATGAGCGGCATCGCCGAGGTGCTGCACAATCTGGGCTATCAGGTGCAGGGCTCGGACGTGTCCGACAGCGCCAATGTGAAGCGCCTGCGCGACAAGGGCATTCCCGTCACCATCGGCCATGCGGCGGAGAACGTCGCCTCGGCCGGCGTGGTGGTGGTGTCCTCCGCCATCCGGCGCGACAATCCCGAACTGCTCGCCGCCCGCGCCCGGCGCCTGCCCGTGGTGCGCCGCGCCGAGATGCTGGCGGAACTGATGCGGCTGAAAAGCTGCGTCGCCATCGCCGGCACCCACGGCAAGACCACCACCACCTCGCTGGTGGCCACCCTGCTCGATGCCGGCGCCATGGACCCCACCGTCATCAATGGCGGCATCATCAACGCCTATGGCACCAATGCCCGCCTTGGCGCTGGCGACTGGATGGTGGTGGAGGCGGACGAGAGCGACGGCACCTTCCTGAAGCTGCCGGCGGAAGTGGCTGTGGTCACCAATATCGACCCCGAGCATCTCGACCACTTCAAGACGTTCGACCGCGTGCAGGAGGCGTTCAAGGCCTTCGTGGAGAACGTGCCCTTCTACGGCTTTGCCGTGATGTGCATCGACCATCCGGTGGTGCAGGCGATGGTCGGGCGCATCGAGGACCGGCGCATCATCACCTATGGAGAAAATCCGCAGGCCGACGTGCGGCTCATGGACGTGGACCTGAAGGGCGGCATCACCAAGTTCAACGTGCTGTTCCGTGACCGCGCCGGCGGCAAGGGCCATCGCATCGACGGGCTGCGCCTGCCCATGCCGGGCCGCCACAATGCCCTCAACGCCACCGCCGCCATCGCCGTCGCCCACGAACTCGGCATCGCCGACGAGCGCATCGTGGAGGCGCTGGAACAGTTCGGCGGCGTGAAGCGGCGCTTCACCCGCACGGGCGAATGGAACGGCGTCACCATCTATGATGATTACGGCCACCACCCGGTGGAGATCGCGGCCGTGCTGCGGGCCGCGCGCGCGGCCAGCGGCGGGCAGGTCATCGCCATCGTGCAGCCGCACCGCTATTCCCGGCTCGCCTCGCTGTTCGACGACTTCTCCACCTGCTTCAACGATGCCGACCATGTGCTGGTCGCCCCCGTCTATGCGGCGGGCGAGACACCCGTTCCCGGCGCCGACCGCGATGCGCTGGTGCAGGGCCTGCGCGCCCGCGGCCATCGCAGCGTGACGCCGCTGGACGGACCGGAGCAGATTGCGGATCTGGTGGCGGGCCTCGCCAAGCCGGGCGACTATGTGATCTGCCTCGGCGCCGGCAACATCACCCAATGGGCCTACGCCCTCCCCGGAGAGCTTGCCGCGCGGGGGTGAGAGCCCCCACGGCTGTGGCCGCCGGCGTACTGTGCTAAAATCCGCCCATGGACAAAGTGAAGACACGCGCCCGAACCTCACGAACCGGCGGCTTCGTGCTGGGTCGTGCCCGTTTTGAAAAAATCAGCGCTGTGGAAGGCATCACCACGGCGCCAGCGACACAGATACTTCTGAGCGAACTGGAGCGAGCCGGGGCGACCGCCGAGGAGCGCCGGGCCGCCATCGCCGCCAAGTTTGTGCGGTCGCGCTGACACCCGCGTGTACGACAGCCGCCCTGATCCCTACTGCTACAAGGGCTCTACGGTCCTCAAGAACCTCGCAGGGCTGCGCCGGCAGGAGCGGCTCGACATCTTCGAGCATGAATCGGCCCTGGCACGGGCCACGGAGCCGTTGCCGGACGGCCACCTCGATGCTGCCCATTACCGGGCCATCCACCATCATCTTTTCCAGGATGTCTATGGCTGGGCTGGCGAATACCGGACGGTGCGCATATCGAAGGGTGCCAGCATGTTCTGTTTCCCGGAGAACATCCCGCAGGAAATGGATCGCCTTTTCGGGCAGCTCAGCCGCGACGCCTATCTTCACGGCCTCGGACCGGAGGCGTTCGCCTCCAGGGCTGCCCATGTCATTGCCGAGCTGAACGCCGTTCACCCGTTTCGCGAGGGAAACGGCAGAACGCAGCTTACGTTTCTGGCATTGCTTGCAGAGCAGGCCGGCCACACGCTCGATTTTGAACGCTTGAATCCGGAGACATTTCTCGCGGCACTGATCGCGAGCTTCATGGGGGACGAAACCGCACTGCTGCTGGCCATCGCCGGGCTCATCGACCACGGCTGAACCGGCGCCGGAACGCGCCGCGCCCTCAGCCCCGCCCGCGCTTTGCGCGGGTCGGGATGACCTGGTGGTTCACCCAGTTGCGGATCTCGCGGGTGCGCAGGTCCTTGGAGATCACCGCGCCGTCCACGCCGTTGCGCCAGATCAGCGGCCGGTTGGTGGGGTCGCGCTCCAGCGCTTCCAGATCGTCGATGAAGGCGCTTTCGGCCTCCTCGTCCATGAAGAAGCCCTCGGCCACCAGCGAGGGGCGGAGCCGGCGGAAGATGGCGGCCATTTCCCGGAACGGATATTCCGGATGGTACTGCACCCCCCAGGCCACCGCGCCGTTGCCGAGCGGCACTTCCGCCGCCTGCACGATGGAATGGTCGTTGCTGGCGAGGATGCGCGCGCCCTCGGGCAGGGTCTCCACCTCGTCGAGATGCACCGTCATGGCCTCGAACACCGGCGGCTTGCCCTCGAACATGGGGTGGCCGACACCCTCGTCCGTGATTCGGATGCGCCGGCCGAAGCCCAGTTCCCGGCCGAGCGGATTCTTGCGCACCACCCCGCCGGCGGCCACCGTGATGAGCTGGAGGCCCCAGCAGCTTCCGAACACCGGGGTCGCGGTGGTGAAGGCGGCGCGCAGCAGGTCGATCTGCTGGGTGATGGCGGGATCGCGATTGTAGATGTTGAGCGACGAGCCGGTGATGGCGATGCCGTCATAGCCTTCGAGCCCGCCGGAATCCGGCAGGTTCGCGCCCGGATCTGCGGGATAGCAGATGTCCACCACCGCATCGGGGAAAAGCTCGCGCAGCAGGCGGGCATAGCCCTCGCTCGCGGCTTCGCCGCCGAAACTCACCTGGCGGGCACGGGCGTCGGCAGTATTGCCTTCGATGACGAGGAGACGGGCGGGCATGGAGTGCAACGCTTCGATGACACGAGTGCCCTGCACAATACGCGGCTTTTTGACGAAAGCGAGGAAGACCCGGCCTTTTTTCCCGAAGGTCAGGGCAGGTCCGGGGGCATTGCGGGGGGCATCGGGGCGGGGCGGCGGCGCTCGTTTCGCTCCTGCACAAGCAGATAGATGCCGGAGCCGACCACGATGCAGGCGCCCGCCAGCGTCCACAGGCTGGGCACGTCGCCGAACAGCAGCCAGCCCAGCGCCACCATGGCGAGGATCTGGATATAGATGAACGGCGCAAGGGTTGCCGCCGGCGCCCGCGCATGGGCGAGAATGAGCAGGAAATGCCCGGCGCCCGCCACCGCGCCCAGTTCCAGCATGGCCGCATAGACCATGGGCTCGGTGGGCGTCACCCACACGAAGGGCAGCGGCAGGGTCGCGGCCACCGTGCCCACCAGCGCGGAATAGAACAGGGTGGTCGGGCTCGGATCATGGGGCGCGAGCATGCGCGTGGTGATGCCGTAGAGCGCGAAGGTGATGGCGGCGCCGAGGCAGAACAGGGCGGCCCAGTGGATGCCCTGCCCCGGCTGCGTCACCAGAAGGATGCCCGCGAACCCCACCAGGATCGCCGCCCACCGTTTCACGCCGATCCACTCGCCCAGCAGCGGCCCGGCGAACAGCGCCACGAAGAAGGGCGCGGAGAACATGATGGAGACGGTCTGGTCCAGCTGCAGATACTGGAGCGCGAAGAAGTTCAGCGCGGTGGTGGAGAACAGGAGCGCCGAGCGCAGCAGCTGGAGCCCGGGCTTGCGGGTCTTCAGCAGGCCCGGCACGGTCCAGGGATTGAACACGATCAGCGACAGCGCGAAGTGGATCACGTAGCGCGACCACACCACGATCAGGATGCTGGTGTGGCCGCCCAGCCATTTGGCGGTGGCGTCGGTGACCGCGAACGACATGACGGCGAGGCACATGAGGCCGATGCCGACGAGGGTCGATCCGCCGCCGCGCGCGGGCGCGGCGGCGGGGTCAGGGGGTGTGGTCGCCGGCATGACGCCTCGGGTTCACGGACCTCAATATGTCGCGCGTCCGCCGGAAATGTCGAACACCGCGCCGGTGGTGAAGGAGCAGTCCGCCGAGGCGGCGAACGCCACCGTGGCCGCCACTTCCTCCACCTTCACGAAACGGGCGCGCGGGATCTTCGCCAGCATGTAAGCGATGTGCTCGTCGGTCATCTGGTCGAAGATGGCGGTCTTCGCGACGGCGGGCGTCACGCAGTTCACCGCAATGTCGTGCTCCGCCAGTTCCTTGCCCAGCGACTTGGTGAGCGCGATCACGCCGGCCTTGGACGCCGAATAGGCGGAGGCATTGGGATTGCCCTCCTTGCCGGCGATGGAGGCCACATTGACGATGCGCCCGTAATTCTGGGCGATCATGCCCGGCACCACGGCGCGGCAGCAGTTGAACGGGCCGGTCAGGTTGATGGCGAGCACCTGCGCCCAGGCGTCCGGCGGATATTCCCAGAGCTTGGTGTTCGGCCCGGAGATGCCGGCATTGTTGACGAGGATGTCGATGCCGCCGAGCGCCGCGATGGTCTCGGCCGTCACGGCCTCCACGGCGGCAAGATCGGTGACATCCACCGCGAACGGGGTGACGCCGGCGCCGATCTCGGCGGCGGTGCGGGCGGCAAAATCGCCGTCGCGGTCCCAGATGGCGACCTGCGCCCCCGATGCCAGGAAGCGCTCCACGATGGCGCGCCCGATACCCTGCGCTCCGCCGGTCACCACGGCGCGCTTGCCCTTCAGATCGATTGCGTTCGGCATTGGTCCTCCCCTGCCTGTTGTCGCCCTTCGGGCGGTCTTGTTGTCGCCGTCCGCCGGCCGGCGGCATCGGAATGCCGGCCGGCGCGTGCGGGTGGCGTGTCGTCGAATGCGGGCGCCGGAAGAAGCGCCCCTAATCGATTAGATCAGGCATAGCACGGGCGCGCGAGAGGGGAACGCGGTTTCCTGCATGGCGCGGGGCGGATTGCATGCGGACGGCGCACGGCCGCCCGCCCGGAAGGGCCCAGGCCGGAGGCCGGAGATCAGGCGTCGTCGTCTTCCTCGGCGGTCTCGGCATCGTCCTCCACGCCGCCCACCGCTCCGAGGCGCTGGGCAAGGCTCCGCTCCACCTTGCGCAGCAGCTTGCGCAGGCGCTTGCGTTCCTTGTTGTCGAGGCCGCCCACCATCTCGTTTTCCAGCGCCTCCCAGATCCGGTCGATGGACCCGCCGCGCTCGCGCCCCGCATCGGTGAGGAAGACGCGCACGAGGCGCCCGTCGCCATCGGTGGCGCGCCGCTCCACCAGTCCCTGTGTGGTGAGCCGGGCGATGGTCTTCGACGCGGTGGGAGGCCGCACCCGCAGCGCATTGGCAAGGTCGCCCATGGTGCGCCCGTCATGCTCCAGCAGGAGTTTCAGCACCGCTTCCTGGCCGGGGAACAGGCCCAGCTCGGCCAGAAGGCGCGCGGCCAGCGCCTTCTGCAGGCGGGCCGTATGCGTGAGGCGGTAACCGATGCTCTTTTCAACCGGATCCTTCATCCCCAGTCCTCCAGCCGGCGGGGACGGCCTGCATGAGGCAGGCGCACGCCCCGGCGTGCCATGAGGATGCTTATCGACGCGCCGGCTTACAATTTTGCGAAGGTTGCGGCCGATTGGCAACGAATCCGGCAGGTTTCTTCTGCCCGGCGCCGCGAAACCCCTTTTGAAGCGCCTGTGGCCGCCTCACTTGCGCAGGTGAAGGCTGTCCAGCACCTTGGCCGCATGCTCTTCGGTGGGCGGCTTGCGGCCGAGCAGCTTGCCGAGCCGGTCGAAGCCGCCGCGCACGTCGATGCCGGCCCCGTCGAGCAGGCGGCCCACCGAGCGGCCGAGAGTGACGAACATGTCGCCGCCGGCGGCGTGCTCCAGTTCCGTCTCGGTCAGGGGGCGGCTTTCGGTTTCGGGCTTCATTGCGGGCTCCTGCGCGTCGTGCGATGCGATGTGGCGATCATGGCGATTGTCCCTGACAGTGACCTTACAGGCCGGGACAGAGGCGAAACGGGGCGGGCATGAAGCGGTTCTGGGCCGAACTCACCACGCGGGACGCGGCAAACCTCGCGGACGACGCCGTCGTCATTCTCCCCGTCGCCGCCATCGAGCAGCACGGCCCGCATCTGCCGCTCGGCACAGACCTGCACATTGCGGAGGGCTATAGGGCCCGCATCCTGCCGCTGCTGCCGACAGCCCCGGTCTTCTTCCTGCCGGTGCAGGCCATCGGCGCCTCGGCGGAGCATCTGTCCTTCCCCGGCACGCTGAGCCTTGAACCGGAAACCGCGCTGGCCGCGTGGGAGGCGATCTGCGCGGGGCCGATCCGGGCCGGCGTGCGGCGGATCATTCTCATGAACACCCATGGCGGCAACGCGCCGGTGATCGACCTGCTCGCCCGCCGGCTGCGGCAGCGGCACGGCGTTCTGGCCGTCACCGCTTCCATGCACCGCTTCGGCTATCCGGATGGCCTGTTCCCGGCGGGGGAACGCGCCCATGGCATTCATGGCGGGGACATCGAGACCTCGCTGATGCTCGCCTTCCGCCCGGACCTCGTGGACATGAATGCGGCGGCGGACTTTTCCCCCTGGAGCCGCGACATGGAGCGCGACTTCCGGCAGTTGCGCGCCAACCACCCCGTCGGCTTCGGCTGGATGAGCGAGGATCTGCACCCCTCCGGCGCCATGGGCGATGCCGCCGCCGCCCATGCCGAAAAGGGCCATGCGGCCGCCGACCATGGCGCCCGCGCCTTCGTGGACCTGCTGGAAGACGTGCGGGCGTTCGACCTGTCGCGGTTCAGCCGGGAAGGCTGACGCCTCAGGTGCGCTTGCGGTTCACCAAATGCTCGATCTGCTCCGTCACATTCTTCAGGCTGCCCTCGTAATGGGCCTTCAGCATCTCCACCGCCTCGTCGGCGCGGCGGTCCAGCGCAGCCTCGGCCATGCCCCGGTGCTGGCTGCGCACCACATCGAACAGGGAATAGGACTGCGCCATGCGCAGCACCGTGAAGCGGCGGTAGCGCTGGAACTGGTCGGACAGCGTCGCGCAGAAGTGCAGCAGCCAGCCTGAGCCGCAGGCGGCGATCAGGCTGGTGTGGAAACGGTCGTGCCGGCGCTCCCATTCGTCGATGGAGGCATCATCGTCGTCGGTCTTGGGCAGCGGGCTGCGCTCCATGCGGTGGAGCGAGACCAGAATCTCGTCCTCCCAGTCCTCCCCGCCCCAGGTGATGGAATCGCGCAGCGCCCGGCAGGACAGGTCAATGCGCAGGCTGCACAGGTCGTTGAGGTCATCCAGCGAGAGGGGCGAGGCCATGAAGCCGCGCTGGCCCTCGAACGCCACCAGCCGCTCCGAGGCGAGGCGCATCAGCGCCTCCCGCAGCGGGCCGATGCCCACCTTGTAGCGGTCGGACAGCTGGCGGAACGGCAGGCGGGTGCCGGGCACGATGCGCCCGGCGATCAGGTCCGAGCGCAGGCGGGCATAGGCGCCCTCGCCCATGGTCTTGGCATCGGCTTCCTTGAGCTCGGGCATGGCATCAAGCCCGCCCGCCCCCTTGGCGGCATCCAGCTTCACCACGGACGCGGCCTTCCGGCGCGGGGTGGCGGGTTCGGTCTCCGGTGCGCCGGCGCTGCGGCGGGCCGGCTTCGGCGAGGCTTTCTGCATGCCCTTGGGTCCCCCGGGTCCGGCGTGGCCGAACCCTCGATTTGTCGGCGCAACTTTACGGCGTTTCACGGCGCCGTCAAAATTTCTCACAAATGCCACTTGATCGAACGTATGACACTTGAGAGAAATCACATCCGAAAGCCGAAGGCCCGCGCCGTCGGTACGACAGCGGAGAAGGTTCCCATGCTCGACAAGAAGGACGCCGGCGCCGAAGGCGCCATGCGCAATTTCAAGCTTCTGGCCCACCACGAGCTGGGCGGCTTCGGCGGCATGGGCGAGGGCCTGTCCATCCAGATCGCCAAGGACGGCCGGCGCATCCTGTGGCTCGCCCATGAAAGCGCGCCCAAGAACTTCACCGGGCTCGACGTGACCGACCCGAAGAACCCGCGCATGGTGGTGCAGACCGACCTGCCCCAGGCCCATATGCGCTCCAACTCGCTGGAAGTGACCGGCGACATCATGGCGGTGGCCTACCAGACCCAGAAGCAGGGCATGCAGCCGGCCGGCATGGAGTTGTTCGACATCTCCGTCCCGGAGAATCCGCGCTCCATCTCCTTCTTCGACTGCTCCGGCCCCACCTCACGCGGCGTGCACCAGCTCTGGTTCTGCGACGGTGAATATGTCCACATGGCCGCCAGCGCGCCGGACTTCACCGCCCGCAACCCCAAGGACGACCAGTTCTACCGCATCATCGATGTTCGAAATCCCGCGAAGCCCGAGGAAGTCGGCCGCTGGTGGCTGCCCGGCACCCGCGAGGGCGACACCGAGGCCCCGCCGGTGCGGCACGAGGGCAAGAAGGATTTCGGCTTCCGCGCCCACAATACCAATGTCTATCCCCAGCGCCCTGACCGCTGCTATCTCGGCTATCTGGATGCCGGCATGATCGTGATGGACATTTCCGACAAGAGCCGGCCGAAGCCCGTCTCGCGCTGGGACAATTCCCCGCCTTACTGGGGCTTCACCCACACCGTCCTGCCCCTGTTCGACCGCGACCTCTACGTGGTCACCGACGAATCGGTGATCGACGGCGGCGAGGACTGGCCGAAGCTGATCTGGATTCTCGACGCGCGGGACGAGAAGAACCCCGTTCCCATCGCCACCTGCCCGCCGCCCCAGCGCGATGTCTATGCCGGCCGCGGCGGGCGCGTCGGCGCCCATAACCTGCACGAGAACGTGCCGCTCCCCACCTCGTGGTTCTCGGACCAGGTGATTCTCGGCACCTTCTTCAATGGCGGCCTGCGGGCCTACGACATCTCCAACCCGTACCAGCCGGTGGAGATCGGCCATTTCGTGCCGCCCGCCCCGCGCCTGTCGCCGGTGGGTGCCGTGCAGATCAACGACGTGTTCGTGGACGAGCGCGGCATCGTCTACACGGTCGATCGCCATACCGGCGGCGTCTACATCCTCGAAATGGACTTCTGACCATGCTGCGCGACCCGGCCGCGCTGTTCGGCTCCCGGCCCTTCGGCCGGCCGCTCAGCCGGCCGGGCGCGGGGCGCATCCCGGTGACCATCGTCACCGGCTTCCTCGGCGCGGGCAAGACCACCCTGATCCGCGCCGCGCTGGCCCATCCTGCCGCCGCGCGCACCGCCGTCATCGTCAACGAGTTCGGCGAGGCGGGCATCGACGACGTGCTGCTGCGCACCTCCTCGGAGCAGGTGGCGCTGATCGGCAACGGCTGCATCTGCTGCGCCGCCAAGAACGACCTCCACCGCGCCCTGCGCAACCTCGCCGCCGAGCGCGAGCGCGGCCTCGTGCCCGCCTTCGACCGGGTGGTGGTGGAGACCTCCGGCGTCTCGGAGCCCGCCCCCCTGCTCCAGAGCTTCGCCACCGACCGCACCGTCTCCACCCATTACGCGCTGGAAGGGCTGGTGACGGTGGTGGACGCGGTGCTGGCGGCGCGGACGCAGGAGACCACGACCACCTTCGCCGAGCAGGTGGCGCTGGCGGACCGCCTCATCCTCACCAAGACCGACCTTGCCGGCGCAGAGGCGCTCGCGGACGTCGCCGCCCGTCTCGCGGCGCTGAACCCGGAGGCCCCGCTGCTGGAGGCGGACGCGGTGCGGGCCGATCCCCTCGGCCTGTTCTCCGGCAGCGCGCGCCACCGCCCCGCCTTCCTGTGCTCGGAGCCCGCGGAGCCGGCGGAGCGCCTCTACCAGACCTTCAGCCTCACCTTCGACACACCGTTCCCGTGGGCGGTCTTCACCCGCATCATGGACACCCTCACCAGCCTGCGCGGCGACGATCTGCTGCGGGTAAAGGGCTTCGTGCAGGTGGCCGGATGCCCCGGCCCGGTGGTGGTGCACTATGTGCAGCACCTCGCCGCGCCGCCGGAGGAGCTGGCCTCCTGGCCGGACGGGCGGGCGCGCACGCGGCTGGTCTTCATCACGCGCGGCCTGCCGCAGGCGCAGGTGGAGGCGCTGTTCCGCGCCGTCCTGACGCTGGCCGCCGAGGGGGCGGACGCCGGGTGATTAGCCGGCGAGGAATGGCAGCAGGGCCGCCAGCGTCGGCTTGGGCGCCTCTTCCGGCACATAATGGCCGCAGCCGGGAATGGTGATGGCGGTCACGTTGCGGGCCACCAGCTTCATCTGGTCGCCCACCCGGTCACCCAGCCCCAGCGCGCCGCCAATGGCGAGGACGGGCATCTCCAGCAGGGTCTGCTTGCGGGTGGCGTTCTGGGCGATGTTGATCTCGATGGCGCGATAGAATTCGAAGCAGACATGCAGCGCCTGCCGGCTGGCCTTCAGCGGCGCGATGTAGATTTCGGCGGCTTCCGGCGGGATGGCGTCCCGCGTCGCGCCCTTGGAGGCGAGCTGGTCGCCGAAATAGATTTCCTCGCGCCCTTCCACCATGCGCTCGTTGAGGTCGTCCAGCCGGTTGAAGGCGAAGTGCCAGAGCCGGCGGTTCATGCCCGCCTCCGAGAACAGCGGCGGGGAGGGCAGCACGCCGGGAATGTTGGCGTCCATCACCGCCAGCCGCTCCACCCGCTCGGGGAAATCGGCCGCCAGCGCGTAGCCGACCCACATGCCGATGTCATGGCCGACCACGGTGAAGCGCTGATGGCCCAGGGTCGCCATCAGGCCGGCGAGATCGCGGGCCAGCGTGCCGGTGTCATAGGCCCCATCGGGCTTGGCGGAGCGGCCGAGGCCGCGCGGTTCCGCGACCACGAGGCTGTACTGGTCCGCCAGCCGCGGCATCAGGAAGCGCCAGATATACCAGGTCTGCGGCCATCCGCTGA
>NCCY01000056.1 GCA_002279855.1 Rhizobiales bacterium 12-68-15 | reverse complement strand
GCCCGGCTTCTGGACCTTGAAGGACAGGCTGACGGTTTTCGGATCGGACCCGGAGACATAGTTGGTGGCAAGGCGCTCGATGGCATAGGGCGGCCGGGTGGTGGCCCGCTCCATGCAAAGCTGGGTGGCAAGGCCGTCCGCCACATTGGGGCGCTTCTGCGGGGCGGCGGGCGCCACGGGCGCGGGGCCGCCCCTTTGGGCTTCGAGCGCGGACAGGCAATTGTAGAAGGCCTGCGTGCCCGGCGCCGCGCCCCAGGCAACGCAGCGCTCCGGGTCGGTCTGGGCCATCGCGGCGCCCGGCGCGAGCAGTGTGGCGACGGCGACCACCACCCGAACCGCTGTCATATGCGTCATCAGCAAGTCCCCGCGCGCCAGCCGCTGCCGGCCCCCTGCCGGCGCGCGGCGCCTTGCAGCGATCTACCGCGCGGCCGCGCGGGACACCAGAGGCCTGGATCCAAAATAGCAGCGCCCGCAGCGGCGGGGCCGGCTGCGGGCACGAAGCGGTTGCGGACGGGGCCGAGTGGCAGGCCGCCGGCCCTGCCGGTCAGGTGGGCTGGAACTTCGCCGCAGCCAGCAGTTCCGTGCCTTTTTTGAGATAGGCCCGCTGGAAGGCGTCGAACTGGGCGGGGGTTTCGGTCGTCGGCTCGACACCGATCTTGGCGAGCTGACCGCTTTCCGCCAGCGACGCGACCGCCTCATTGATGGCGGCGTTCAGCGTCTTCACCAGCTCCGGCGGGAGATCCTTCGGCCCCCAGACCCCATACCAGGAGGCAAGGTCGAGGCCCGGCATGCCGCTCCCGGCGGCGGTGGGGACATCCGGGGCGAGGCTGCTGCGCTTGCCTGAGGTCAGGGCGATCGCCTTGACATTACCGCTCTGCGCGGATGGCAGCAGGGCCAGCACCGGATCGATCATGAGCTGGACATTCCCGCTGGAGACATCCAGCAGGCCCGGCGCCGTGCCGCGATAGGGGATGACGTTGAGGTCAAGCCCGGCCAGGCGGTTGAATTCCAGCGTCGCAAGGTGCCCCGGCGAGCCCATGGCGGAGACTGCGAAGTTCCAGTCTTCCGGCTTCTTCCTGGCGCTGGCGACGATCTCGGCGATGGTTGTCTGCGGCCGGTTGTTCGCCATCACCAGGATCATCGGCGCCTGCCCGGCGAGGGCGATTGGGGCGAAGTCCGCGACCGGATCATAAGGCGGCGTCTTCATCACGCTGCCGGTCATGGCCTGCGTGCCCGCCGAGAACAGCAGGGTGTACCCGTCCGGATCGGACTTGCGCACCGCATTGCCGCCGACCGAGCCGTTGGCACCGCTGCGATTGTCCACGACGACCGTGTAGCCCTTCAGATCCTTGAGCTTCTGGGCGATCAGCCGGGCGAACACATCGACACCGCCGCCGGGGGCGAAGGGCACGATCAGTTTGATGGGGCGGTTAGGGTACTCGGCCGTGGATGCCTTCAGAAGAGAAGGGGTAATCGCCGCGCCGAGCAGAAGGGCCGAGGAGACCAGAAAATCGCGTCGCTTGAGCATCGTTTCCTCCACTCGCCCCGATCTCTGTCGGATGGCGAAGTCGTATTTTTATGTCAGACATCCGGGGCGCGGACTCTCCCGCCGCCGCCATGCCGGGCCGCCGAAGCGGTCCGCCATGGGGAGGCCAGCGCGAGAGCCGCGTGGCGATCCGCCGGTCAGGCCGCGAGCGCTTCGGGGGCCAGCGTATAGCCGGCAGCCTTGACCGCAGCGCGGATTTCCACATCGGCCGCATCGCCGAGCGGCTTCAGCGGCTCGCGGATGTTCACGTTGTCGATCAGGCCGCGCGCGCGCAGGGCATGCTTGAGGGCAACGGTGCCTTCCATGTGCGAACCGCGATGATAGACGGCGCGGGTCAGGGGCAGAAGCTGCTCGTGATACTTGCGGGCGAGCGTGTAGTCCTGCGCCTTGCCGGCGGCAAGGAACTCAAGCAGCAGTTCCGGCGCCATGTTGCCATAGCCGACCAGCAGGCCGTCCACGTCGAACATGGTGGGCAGCAGCCACTCGTCATGGCAGGACATGATGGCGAGGTTCGGGAACGCGTTCTTCAGCGCGGGGATCTCGTTGTACCAGCGCTTCATGTCGCGCACGCCGTTCTTGGTGGCGGTCACGCCGGGAATGGCGGCAATCTCGAGCTGGGTGTCGAGGTCGTAATTCGCCTTGGTCACGGCCGGGTACTGGAACAGGATGCATTCGAGGCCGGACTGGGCGACCGCCTTGTAGCGGTCCTGCGGCGCGCCCTTCTGATAGCCGAAACGCAGCCAGCCGTGGTTCGGATAGACGAGGGCTGCGGTCGCACCGGCGTCGATCTTCTCGCGCGCCTCGATCTCCGCGACCTTGGTGCCCTCGCCCGTGATGCCGGCCACCACCGGGAGGGGCGTCGCGTCCTTGTAGACGCGGATCAGTTCGAGCTGCTCGTCATGGGTGAGGAAGGTGCCCTCGCCGGCATGACCGAGAATGACAAGGCTCTTCACGCCGGGAATGGCGGCGAGCCACTTGGCGAGGCGGGCATTGCCCTCGAAGTCCACATCGCCATTGTCCTTGAACAGGGTGACGGGTGCCGGGTTCAGGCCCTTCCAGTCGATAGCCATCGTTTTCTTCCTTCCTTGGGAACAGCTCGGGGGTCGTTGGACCCGCCCCGCTTCGACCGTCTTGCAACCGCATATGGATCGTTAGCGGGAACGTTCCCAACGTTGGACTTGAAGCCGCGCCTTGTCAAGCGTTAACTGCCGGCAGAGACAGTCTGGAAGGATTCGCAGTGCGGCAGGATGATGTGCAGGAGCGCCCTGGCCGCGTGACCATTCTGGATGTGGCCGCGGCGGCGGGGGTGTCGAAATCGACGGTGTCCCGCATCCTGGACGAGCGCCTTCCGCGCTCGGACAGCGAGACCGCCCGGCGGGTGCGGCAGATCGCGGCCGACCTTGGCTATATGCGGGACGTGTCCGCCGCCAGCCTGCGGCGGGGGAAGACCAACACCATCGGCGTGGTGGTGCCCCGCCTCACCGATACGGTCATGGCCATGCTGTACGAGTCGCTCGCCCGCGCATGCAGCCGCGCCGGCCAGTTCGCCATTGTGGCCACCACCGAGGATGATCCGCGCGCCGACCGGACGGCCGTGCACTCTTTACTCCAGCGGGGCGTGGATGGCCTGATCCTGTCCACCGCGCGGACGGACGATGATTTTCCGGGAGAGCTGGCGGAGCGCGGCGTCCCCTTCGTGCTGGCGCTGCGCAGCGACGGCAAGAGCCTGTCCTCGGTGGGAGACGACCGGCTGGGCGGCTATCTCGCCACGCGCCATCTGCTGGATCTGGGGCACCGCCGCATCGGCCTCATTGCCGGGCCGCGCTATGCCTCCAGCAGCCTCGGGCGCCTGGAAGGCTATCGGCAGGCCTTCGCGGAAAGCAGCACCGCATTCGCCGAAGACCTGGTGATGGACTCAACCTTCGGCATCGATTCCGGGGCGGATGCGGCGGAGCGGCTGATGCGCCTGCCCTCCCCGCCCACCGCCATCTTCGCGGTCAACGACAATACCGCGATCGGTGCCCTCTCCGCGCTCACGCGCATGGGGCTGCATGTGCCGACCGATGTGTCGCTGGTGGGCTATAACGACATTCCCATAGTCAGCCGCCTGCCGATCCCGCTGACCACGGTGCGCGTGCCGTTCGACCAGATCGCGACGGCCGCGCTGGATCTTCTGGACGGGGGTGCCCGCGGGAAGGGACCGCGCATCCGCATGGCGGCGCCGACCCTCATTCCCCGCCGCTCCACCGCGCCGCTGGGGCGCAATGCCTGAAGCGGACCTCAGGGCCGCCCGTCTTCCGGCGGCGCGGCCGCCATCAGGCGGGCGAGGCGCGCCTCTTCATCGGCCGTGAGGGGTGCGGGGGCCACCATCTCCCGGCGCCGGCGCATCATCGTCACAGCAAGCCCGGCGCCCAGCACCAGCACGATCACCGGCGCGCCCCAGAGCAGCGCGTTGCGCCAGGAGAAGACCGGGCGCATCAGCACGAACTCGCCGTAGCGCGACACCAGATAGTCCAGCACCTGCGCATCGCTATCGCCGGACTTCAGCCGCTCGCGCACCAGCACCCGCAGATCGCGGGCCAGCGGGGCGTCGCTGTCGTCGATAGACTGGTTCTGGCAGACCATGCAGCGCAGTTCCCGCGACAGGTCCCGCGCGCGGGCCTCCAGCGCGGGATCGGAGAGCACTTCGTCCGGCTGGACCGCATGAGCGGCACCGCCCATCAGAAGGGCGCAGAGCAGAAGCAGCAGGCGCAGTCGCATGGCCCGCCTCATTCCGCCGGAACAGGCGACACGCGCCGCCGCGCAGGCTTCGGGGCGCCCACCCGCAGGCGGCGATCGGCCAGCGAGAGCAGGCCGCCCATCGCCATCACCACCGTCCCGAGCCAGATGAGCGTCACCAGCGGCTTCCACGTCATCCGGACGGAAACCTGCCCGTCCGGCGTCTCGTCGCCGATGGCGACGTAAAGCTGGCTGAAGCCGAAGGTGCGGATGCCGGATTCGGTGGTGGCCATCTGGCGCGCCGTGAACAGGCGCTTGCCGGAAACCACCTCGCCCTGCGAGACCCCGCCCTCGCGGATGCCGAACACGGCCACGCGGGCGTGGAAGTTCGGCCCGGTGCGGTTCTCCATGCGGGTCAGCGTCAAGTCGTGGGCGCCGATGGTGATCGTCTCGCCCACCCGCATGGCGGCGATCTTCTCAAGGCTCCAGGAGCTTTCGCAGACGATGCCGATGAGGCAGACGCCGATGCCGAAATGGGCCAGGGCCGTGCCGAAGGCGGAGCGCGGCAGGCCCACGATGCGCCGCAGATTGACCCGCGCCGACACCCGCCCGACGCCCGCGCGCTCGGCAAGGTCGGTGAGCGCGCCCAGCATTACGAACACCGCGATGCCGAGGACCACCGGCGCCAGCACCGGGCCGCGATCCTCCGCCGCAGCCGTGACCACGGCGGCGACAACCGCGATGCCGGCGGCCACCATCAGCCGCTGCGCCACCCCCGGCAGGTCGCCCCGCTTCCAGGCGAGCAGCGGGCCGAACGGCATGGCGAACACCAGCGGCAGCATCAGCCCGCCGAAGGTGAGATTGAAGAAAGGCGGGCCGACCGTGATCTTGTCCCCTGTCACTGCCTCCAGCGCGAGGGGATACAACGTGCCGACGAAGACGGCGGCGGTCGCGGCGGTGAGGAACAGGTTGTTGAGCACCAGCGCCCCTTCCCGCGACACCGGCGCGAACAGGCCGCCCTGCTTCAGCTCCCCCGCCCGCAGCGCGAACAGGGCGAGCCCGCCGCCGACGAACACCGAGAGAATGACGAGGATGAAAACGCCGCGCGCCGGATCGGTCGCGAAGGCGTGCACCGATGTGAGCACGCCAGAGCGCACCAGGAACGTGCCGATCAGGGAGAGGGAGAAGGACAGGATGGCCAGCAGGACGGTCCAGACCTTCAGCGCATCGCGCTTCTCCATCACCACGGCGGAATGGAGCAGCGCGGTCGCGGAAAGCCAGGGCATGAGGGAGGCGTTCTCGACCGGGTCCCAGAACCACCAGCCGCCCCATCCCAGTTCGTAATAGGCCCAGTAGGAGCCCATGGCGATGCCGAGCGTGAGGAACACCCAGGCCGCGAGCGTCCACGGGCGCACCCATCGCGCCCAGGCGGCATCGATCCGCCCTTCCATGAGCGCCGCCATGGCGAAGGCGAAGGAAATGGAGAGCCCGACATAGCCGAGATAGAGCAGCGGGGGGTGGATGGCGAGCCCCGGATCCTGCAGCACCGGATTGAGGTCCGCCCCTTCCGCCGGGGGCGGGACGATCCGCAGGAACGGGTTGGAGGTGAACAGGATGAACAGCAGGAAGGCGACCGCGATCGACCCCTGCACGGCCAGCACATTGGCCTTCAGCCGCTCGGGCAGATTGCCGCCGAACAGGGCCACCAGCGCGCCGAACAGCGCCAGCACCAGCACCCACAGCAGCATGGAGCCTTCGTGGTTCCCCCAGGTGGAGGTGATCTTGTAGATGGTGGGCATCCGCGAGTGGGAATTGTCCACCACGTTCACCACCGAGAAGTCCGAGGTGAGATAGAGCGCCACCAGCGCCGCGAAGGCGGAACCGACGAACAGGAACAGGATGTACGCGACGGGCGTCGCGACGCTCATCAGCGTCGCATCCCCGGTCCGCGCGCCCCAGGCCGGCAGCACCGTCTGCACCAGCGCCAGCACCAGCGCGAGGATGAGGGCATATTGCCCGATCTCGGCGATCATTGGGTCAGCGCTCCCGCTGCGGGAGCGGCGGGCGGCGACTTGGCGTTCTGCGCATCTTCCATCCAGTGGCCCGTCTTCTTCAGCGTATCGGCCACTTCGCGGGGCATGTAGCGCTCGTCATGCTTGGCCAGCACCGTGTCGGCCGCGAAAACCCCGTCCGGCTTCAGCATGCCTTCGGCGACCACCCCCTGCCCCTCGCGGAACAGATCGGGGAGAATGCCGGTATAGGCGACGGTGACATGCCCGTTGCCATCGGTGACGACGAAGCGCACCGATGTGCCCTGCTTGGCGAGGCTCCCGGTCTCCACAAGTCCGCCAAGGCGCAGCCTCTGGCCGACGGCCACCTGCCGCTCCGCAACTTCCGTGGGGGTTCGGAAGAACACGATGGTGTCGTTGAGCGCCGTAAGCACCAGCCCGGCCGCAAGGCCGAGCACGCCCAGCGCCACGGCGATCAGAACGAGCCGCCGTCCCTTCCGGGTCATGATCCGCCCGCCTTTCCGCCGTTCATCACCTGCCCCCGATCTCGTTGGCCGCAGCATCGATCCGGACCGCAGCCTCCGCGTCCCCCGCGAACGTGGTTCGTGCCGACTGCAAGGCCGCGCGGGCCTTGCCGTCATCGCCGAGAACATGCCACGCCCGCGCCAGCCGGAGCCAGCCGTCCAGATCCTTCGGGTCCGCATTCAAGCGGTCCTGAAGCCGGTCCACCATGCCCTGGATCATGGCGCCGCGCTGTTGTTGCGTGAGCGCGGCGGCGTCAGCCATGTCCTGCGCGCTCGGGCCGGGTGCCGGAGAGGATACGCCCGGCGGGGTGATGCGCGCCAGCGCGGCGCGGACCATGGGCAGCCAGGGCGCGTTCGGCGGGGCCTCCTTCACCATCTGGCCCCAGAGGGTGGCCGCATCCTGCCGCCGCCCGTCCTGTTCTGCGGCAAGGCCGAGGAAATAGCGCGCCTTGGCCATGGTGGGATCAAGGTCCAGAGCGGACTGAAAGGCGCGGGCGGCATCGGTGCCCACCACGCCCTCGTTGCGCACCACCAGCGCTTCGCCGAGGGCCGCCTGCCGTTCGGCGGTGGCGCCGAGAAGCGCGATGACCTGCCCATAGGCGCGCACCGCATCGTCCGTGCGGCCGAGCTTCAGATAGACCGGGGCGAGAAGCTCGTATCCCCGTCCGTCACCGGGATTGGCGGCGAGGTGGTCCTCAACCCGCCGCACCAGGATCGCCACGTCGGTGCCGTCGGGCGGGGCCGCGAGGCGCGAGGCGAGCGGCATGTCGGGAAGCGCGGGTGATCCCAGCCGCAGATAGAGGCCGGCACCCAGAAGGGGAATGAAGACGAGCGCGACGGCGGCGGCGATCCTGCGCCGACGGCCGGAACCGAGCGACACGTCCGACGCGGCGCCCTCTGCGGCCAGCATGCGCCGGGCCACTTCGACGCGCGCCGCTGCCGCCTGTTCCGGCGGAAGCCGGCCGGCGGCGGCGTCCCGCGACAATTCCGCGATCTGGTCTCGATAGACCGCAAGGTCCGCCTCGCCGGAGGCGCGGGCGACCTTCTGGCGGCTCAGGGGCCACAGCACCGCCATCACCGCGAGGGCGGTCATGAACGCAAAGGCAGCAAAGAGAGAGGCCGACAACATGTGCAAGCCGTTAAAGGAGGTTGCGCGGTCTGCAAAGGCTGCTTTCGGTCGCGGGGCCGCATGACGCGGCCGGCTCGCACAAGCGTGATGGTGCAGCGCGGCGGCGGGGCCTGTGGTAAAGTGCGCCGCACGCGTGCCGGCAGGGCGATGGCAGCGTATTGGCACATCACGCGAATTGCCCGGAAGGCAGATCCTGAGAGCGCATATGGGCCTGTTCGACAATATCGGTGCCGCGCTCGGCAAGGGCGGCGCATTTTCCGGCTTCGTCACCGGCGCCCTGGCGCGGCAATTGCCGGCCAGGCTTGCCGCTGCGCTCGCCGCGAGCCCCTATGGCGATGCCGAAGGCCTGCTGGAGCGGTTCCGCGAGGCCGGGTTCGAGGCGGAAGTCGCCTCCTGGCTCGGGAGCGGGGAGAACCTGCCCATCACCACCGAAGAGGTGATGGAGGTGATCGACCCCATGACCATGACCGATCTTGCCGGCGCGCTCGGCGTGCCGCCCTCGATGCTGCCGGGGCTGATCGCCCAGTACCTGCCGATGGCGGTGGACAAGATGAGCCCGGACGGCCGGCTTGTGCCACCCGCTTAGGGCATTCCGGCAGGACGGGGGCCGGTCTGCGGGACCGTGGCCGCTGACGGGCCGCCCTCAGGAGCTGGCGACGGTGGCCCAGGTTCCCTCGGGCGCGCGGCAGGCGGCACCGCGCGAAAGCTGGGTGCGGCCCTGCAGGAAGATGGTGTGGGAATAATCCCGGCAGCGGGCATATCCCGCCCGCTGGTAGGCCGGACCGGCGATCACCGTGCCATGGGCGCCATTGTCGCCCCGCCAGCCGACCGGTGTGCCGGGGCCGCCATCCTCCAGCGCCGCGACTTCCGCATTGTAGGCGCGCTGCCTGTCGGCCTCGTCGAGGCCCGCCCCGATGGCATTGTTCAGCATGCCGCCCGACGCGACCCCCGAAGGAGACGCGGCGCCAAAGGCAAGGCTCTGGCCGGTGCCGCCGCTCGTGGTGGTGCATCCGGCGAGCAGAAGTCCTGCAAGGCCAAGCGCAATCCAGCGCACTGCGATCATCACACGTCCATCCTCTTGACATCCCGCGCCGTCCCGAACGAGAGGCGTGACGTGAGGATTGGGACGAAAAGGTGGTTTCCGCAAGGGGGGTAGTGCCATCCGGCACAGCGGCGTGCGCGCTTTCGGCATCATGCGGCGGGGAGTACAAGCTCCGCGCGCAGGCCGCCGGCTGGTGCCGTCGCAAGTTCCAGCCGCCCGCCATAGAGCGAGGCCAGTTCCTGCACGATGGACAGGCCGAGCCCTGATCCCGGCTTGGATTCATCCAGCCTCCGGCCGCGCCGGCCCACTTCCACCCGCTTGGCGGGCGCAAGGCCCGGCCCGTCATCATCGATGACGATATGCAGAAACACCCGCTCGAACGGCTGGCGCGGCAGGTCGGTGCGGACGATCACTTCCACCCGCCCGGAGGCCCACTTGCAGGCATTGTCCACCAGATTGCCGACCATCTCCTCCAGATCCTGCCGCTCGCCCCGGAAGCGCGCCTCCTCCGGCGCGCGGATGTCGATGGCGAGATCCTTGGCGCGATGGATCTTCTCCATGGTGCGGGCAAGGGAGACCAGAATCGGCCGTACCTCGCAGACCGTCACCGGCAGCGAGACGCGGGCCGCCATGCGGGCCCGCTCCAGATGGTGCGCCACCTGGCTGCGCATGACGCCGGCCTGGTCGCGCACCCGCTGGGCGAGCGGGTCCTGCCGCGCGCCGGCCTCGTTGAGCAGCACCGAGAGCGGTGTCTTCAGGGCATGCGCGAGATTGCCCACATGCATGCGGGAGCGTTCGACAATCTCCCGGTTCGCATCGATCAGCGCATTCACCTCGCGCACCAGCGGCGCCACCTCCTCGGGATAATCGCCCTCCAGCCGCTCCGCATTCCCCGAGCGGATGGCGGCGAGGGACTGGGAGATGCGATCCAGCGGCTTCAGGCCGAACCGGATCTGGAACAGGACGGTGAGGAGGAAGGCAAGGCCGAGGACCGCAAACGTGCCCACCAGCGCGAGGTTGAAAGCGGCGATCTCGCCGTCGATCTCGCTGGCGTCTCCGGCCACCGTCACCAGATAGCGACCGTCCTGCCCGAGATCGAGGGTGCGCTCCACCACCCGCAGGCGCTGGCGCTCGGGACCGACGAGGTAGCCCTCGCGGACGGTCCCGCTCCGGTCCCCCTCGCTGGTGCCGATCATGGGCAAATTGGCATCGCCGAGCGAGCGCGACACCCGCGCCTGCGTGATGGGGGCATCGGTGCGCAGCACCTGCCAGTACCATCCGGACATGGGAAACAGGAACAGCGGCTCGCCCAGAGCCTGCGGCGTCGGCATCTCGCTGCCGGGAACCGCACCTGCAACTTCCGCCACGATGGTCTTGAGGTAAATGTCGAGCCGCCGGTCGAACGCGCGCTCGGTGCCGTCGCGATAGAGCGAGGACAGGACGAAGCCCACCACCAGCAGGAAGGCGGCGGTGACCACCACCGCCGACAGGAAGAGACGGAAGGCCAGAGAACCGATACTGACGTGAAGGTTCATGCCGTGGCCGTCCGGCCGCTCAGCGCGCCGGCTCGGGCGGCGCGACCATGTAGCCAAGCCCGCGCACGGTCTGGATCACGTCGCATTCGAGCTTCTTGCGCAGCCGCCCGACGAACACCTCGATGGTGTTCGAGTCCCGGTCGAAATCCTGATCGTACAGATGCTCCACCAGCTCCGCGCGCGACACCACGCGGCCGGAATGATGCATCAGATAGGCCAGCAGCCGGTATTCGTGGCTGGTGAGCTTGACCGGCACCCCGCTGACCGAGACCCGGCCCGAGCGCGTGTCGAGCCGCACCGGGCCGCAATGGAGTTCGCTGGAGGCATGCCCCGTGGCCCGCCGCAGCAGGGCGCGCAGGCGCGCCAGCACCTCCTCCATGTGAAAGGGTTTGGCGACATAGTCGTCCGCGCCGGCATCGAAGCCCTGCACCTTGTCGCTCCAGCGATCCCGGGCGGTCAGGATGAGAACGGGCATGGTGCGGTTGGAGCGGCGCCAGTTCTCCAGCACGGACAGCCCGTCGAGCTTGGGCAGGCCGATGTCGAGGATCACCGCGTCATAAGGCTCGGTATCGCCCAGATAGAGACCTTCCTCGCCGTCGAATGCGGCGTCCACCGCATAGCCCGCCTCACCCAGCGCGGTGCTGAGCTGGCGGTTGAGGTCGGGATCATCCTCGACGACAAGAAGGCGCACGATCTGAAACTCCAGGCGAAGGGCCGGGCGGTGAGGGGTGCCCTGCCCCGGCGCGATGGGGCGGACATTGCCAGAAGTCGGCGCGGGCGTCACGGGTCCCCTCGGCGGCAGGCGGGGATGGCCCGCTTACCGCCACCCGCAGAGGCTCCGCCCGACCGCATTGTGCCCCTT
>NCCY01000055.1 GCA_002279855.1 Rhizobiales bacterium 12-68-15 | reverse complement strand
CACGAACCTCCGGGCAACGGATTCGCCAATTCCAGATGTTGAACCCGTGACAAGGGCGACGGGACGATAATCTTCCATCGGGCTCAACTCTTCTCTCAAGTCATGCCCCTCGCTTATGGCTGCTTTCCGGAAAAATCAAAAGATCTGGCCGTGACGGGTGACCCGCACAAGCTGGCACGGTCGGGGGCGATTTCCCCGCCCTGACTTTGGGGGGCGGCGTCGCATCGCTCTTCCCGCTTCATTGTAGCCATCCTCACGACCGCGATCGCCCCCCTCTCCCGCTTGCAGGGGAGGGGGCCCGCTCATGGCGGGGGCCTGTCTAGCCATCGCTCCCGCCCGCCACATGGGCGAGCGCCGCCGCCAGATGGGGGCGGAACAGGTCGGGATGCTCGCACATGGGGAAGTGGCCGAGCCCCTCCATCACCCGCAGCACGGCGCCGGGAATGAGCGCGGCGAGTTTTTCCCCGTCCTCCGGCGTCGCCGAATAGTCGTAGGTGCCGCACAGCAGCGCCACCGGCGTGCGGCCGGCGTCGATGCGCGGGGCGATGGCCGCGCCGTCGAACTCATCGGAATAGAAGCCGAGGTCGCCACCATAGATTTCCGGCGCGCCCTGCGAATAGATCCACGCGGCGCGGCGGCGCAGGTCCAGCGGGCTGGTGGGGCTCATCAGCCCGCGCACGTAGGCGGCGTTGTGCAGCCCCGCATGCACGCCCACATGATGCTGGAACGGATTGCGCCGGCCCTTGGAGCGGAACGGCGGCTCGATGGCGATGACGCCCGCCACGAGGTCCGGGCGCTCGGCCGCCATCAGCAGGGCCAAAGCCGCCCCCATGGAGCCGCCGGCCACGATTGCCGGCCCGCCGATCACCTGTTCGATGATGGCGGCGCACCAGCCCACATAGCGCGCGCCCGTGAGGCGATAGGGCTCGCCCTGCCAGGTCTGTGGCGGCATGGTACGGCCATGGAACGGCATGTCGGGCGCCACCATGCGCCAGTCCCGAGCCAGGGCGGTGTCGGCCAGCTGCCCGTGATACTGCCGGCTGTCCGCGCCCGCCGTGTGCAGGAACAGGACCGGACGGCCGGCGCCCGCCTCCTCCACATAGAGGTCGCACGCGCCGTCCGGCGCCGCGATGCGCCGGTAGCGCCCGGCGATCTGGCCCATGTCCCGCGCGGCGGGGGGCGCGGGGGCGACGGGTGTGACCACCGCCAGTTCAAACAGCCGCTCAAGCACCGCCCGCGCCCGCGCGATCACCAGCGGATCACCGGAGAGGGTGAAGGCGGGATTGGCGATGGCGAGCGCCGTGAAGGCCTGGAAACGGGGCGGGGGCGGGGAGGCAAGCACCCGCGCCCAGTCCTCCGCCTCCGCCGAGAGCACGATGTCCGCCGGGGCGCCGGGCGCAAACTGCACGCGGCCCTCGTCCAGACGCAGCACGATGGGGTCGCCGGCCCCCTCGATCCGCAGCACGGCGGACAGGCCGGCGCCGAGGCGCGGCAGTTCGCCATCGTGCGCCGCCGCGCCGAGGCGCGCGCGCAGGCTCATGCCTCGGCCCGCTCGGCGAGCGCCTTCAGGTGGCGATAGATTTCCGTGTGGTCCGCATCGGGGGCGAGGCCCGCCTTGGCCGCTTCCCACAGGGTGGCCACCGAGGCGATCTGCGGCAGCGGCAGATCGAGATGATCCGCAAGATCCGCCGCGATGCGCAGGTCCTTCGCCATGAGGGCCAGCGAGAAGCCGGAATTGAACGCCTCCGAGATGACGAACGGCTTCATCTTCACTTCGGTGGAATTGTTCCGGCCGGTGGAGGCATTGAGCACATCCACGATGGTTTCGGGCGCGAGGCCGAACCGCCCTCCAACCAGCAGCGCCTCGCTGGCGGCAATCAGGCCGGCGGCGGAGACATAATTGTTCAGCGCCTTCATGGCGTGGCCGGAGCCCGTGGGGCCGGTGGCGAAGATGGACTTGCCCATGGCGGCGAGGATGGGCCGGGCCCGCTCCACGCCTTCCAGCGGCCCGCCGACCATGATGGCGAGCGAGCCGTCGATGGCCCGCTTCACGCCGCCGGACACGGGCGCATCCAGAAGGACGAGGCCGAGGGGTTCGAGATCCGCCGCAAGCCGGGTGGTGTCGGTGGGGGCCGACGAACTCATGTCGATCACCAGCGTCCCCTTCGGCAGGACGGCCGCCACGCCACCGGCGCCGAGCAGCACGTCGTGCACGATCTTGCCGTTGGGCAGCATGGTGATGACCGCGCTGGCGCCGGTCGCCGCCTCGGCCGCGCTTGCGAAAGCGGTGCCGCCCGCCGCAACGAAGGCGGCCCGCGCCGCTTCCGACGGATCGGCGCCACGCACCGCGAAGCCGGCGGAGACCAGCCGCTTCGCCATAGGCAGTCCCATCTGGCCCAGGCCGATGAGGGCGAGCGGAGCGGGTGGCGTAACAGGGGCGGTCGTCATGGCGTGTTCCTCCAAAGCGGGTTCATGGGCGGCTTTCGCGGCCTGAACCCCTGTGGCTAGGTTTTGCGCCAATCAGACAATCTGTCAATCTTCTGATTTCTGCGCTCCCGCGCCCGCGGCCGTGCGGGCAAGCACACTCAGAGCCACCTCGGCGGCCTTGACGATGTGGCGGCGGCAGGCGGCCTCCGCGCCATCGCCGTCGCGCGCGGCGATGGCCCGGTAAATCTCCTCGATCTCCGCGACACTGTCCTTCAGCCGCCCGTCCTGGGTCATGGAGGTGACCCGCAGCAGGGTGATGCGGTTGTGCAGGGTAGTGAGCGACTGCTTCACGAAGACGTTGCCGGCCCCTTCCATCAGCACTGCATAGAAATGCGTCTTCGCCGCCACCAGTGCCGCCCGGTCGTCTCCATCCGCCGCCTTGCGGAAGCCGGTGACCGCCCGGCCAAGCTCGGCGATGGCCGCATCCGTTCCCCGCTCGGCGAAGCCGCGCCCGGCAAAGCCCTCCAGCAAGGCGCGCACCTCGTAAAGCTGGCGCGCCTCCTCATAGCTGATGGAACTGACCTCCGGGCCGCGATGGGGGATGGTGACTACCAGCCCCTCCGCCTCAAGCTGCCGCAGCGCCTCGCGCACCGAAGTGCGGCCGACGCCGATCTGCTCGCAGAGTTCCCGTTCGATGAGACGCTGGCCGGGCTTGAAATGTCCGGTGGCGATGGCGTTGCGGATCCGGTCCTCGACCAGAAGCCGCAAGGTCGCAGCCTGACGTGGGATCTGAAGGTTGATGCTGCTCATGCCCTTGTCATCGCGCCCTGCTCGCATTCCGTCAATCGGACAATCTGGTCAGTGCGGGCTTGACGGCATTAATGTCAGATTGTCTGATAGCAGGCAATAACGGGGGTGGGCGTTCCGCCCTCGAAAACCTGCTGGAGGAAACATGAACCGGCGCCTTGCGGTCTCCCTGCTCGCCCTTGCCCCTGCTCTTGTCCTTGCCTTGCCGACCCTTCCCGCCGCCGCCGACACCTATCCTTCCCGGCCCATCACCATGGTGGTCCCGTTCGCGCCCGGCGGCACCACGGACGTGCTGGCCCGGATCGTCGCCGAGGCCATGGAGAAGTCGCTCGGCCAGAATGTGCTGGTGGAGAATGTGGGCGGCGCGGGCGGGCGCACCGGCACCGAGCGCGTGGTGAAGGCGGCGCCGGACGGCTACACCATCCTGTTCGCGAACATGGGGCCGATGGCCGCCAGCCGGGCGCTGTTCAAGGACCAGCGCTATGATCCGCGCACCGATCTGGCGCCGGTGGGCCTTGTGGCCGACGTGCCCATGGTGATGGCCGCCAGCAAGAAGAGCGGCATCACCGACCTGAAGAGCTTCATCGCGCTCATCAAGGAGAAGGGCGACGGCGTGACGTTCGGCTCGGCCGGCTATGGCGCCACCAGCGACATGGCGCCCAACCTGCTCCTGCACCTCACCGGGCTGAAGGCCACCATCGTGCCGTATCAGGGCGCCGGCCCGGCCATCCGCGACCTGATGGGCGGCTTCGTGGATGCGGTCATCGACCAGACCGCCACTTTGCTTCCGCTGGATCGCTCCAATTCCGTCAAGGCGCTGGCCGTCACCGGCCCCGCGCGCCTGCCGCAGGCGCCCGATCTGCCCACCTTCGTGGAGGCGGGCGTGCCGGAATTCTCCATGACGGTGTGGAATGCCATCAGCGTCCCCAAGGGCACGCCGCAGCCGGTCATCGACCGTCTGGTGGCGGCGCTCGATGCTTCCTTCGACAGCCCGCGCCTCAAGCAGCGTTTCTATGACCTCGCCGTCCCCGTCCCGCCGGCGGAAGCGCGCGGGCCGGCCCCGCTCCAGAAGCTGGTGGATGCGGAAGTGGAGCGCTGGGCCGCCGTGTTCAAGGACGTGTCGCGGCCCTGATGCCGGGTCGGGGGGCATGCCCCCCGGCTGCGGCTATTCCGGCAGGGTGCGGCCGAGCTTTTCCGCCGCCCGCTTCAGGTGCGGCACCAGCAGGACGGCCTTTTCCAGCGAAAAGCGCGGCAGCGGCCCGTGGCAGGCGACGGCGGCAACCGTCGCCCCGCTCGCATCCTTCACCGGAACGGCAATGGCGCACAGGCCTTCCAGGAATTCCTGATTGTCGGTGCTGTAGCCCCGGCCGGCGATGCGCTGCAATTCCTCGTCCAGCGCCTCCACCGTGGTGAGGGTGTTGGGGGTCTGCGCCTTCAGGTGCAGGGTTTCCAGGATGCGGCGGCGCTGGGCGGGGCGCATGGCGGAGAGGAACAGCTTGCCGCTGGCGGTGCAGTGCATGGGCACCCGCGAGCCGACTTCCAGATGCAGGCGCAGCGGCCAGCTGGCCTCGACGCGGTCCAGATAGATCGCCTCGCTGCCGACGCGGGTGACGAAATTGCAGGTCTCCCCCGCCACCGCCACCAGCTCTTCCAGAATGCCCCGCCGCTCCGCGCTGACGGTGTTGCGCAGCATGTCGAAGCCCATGCGCAGGAAGCGCGGCCCGACCGCGAAGCGCCGGCCGTCCGGCTCGCGCAGCAGATAGGATTCCGCCTCCAGCTTCTGGCACAGGCGGTGGACGGTGGGCTTGGGCAAGGCGAGGCGCGCGCACAGGTCCGGCACGCCGAGCGGGGTCTCGGACCGGGCGATCTCTCCCAGCAGATCCAGCGCCCGCAGCATGGCGGATGCGTTGTCGCGCTCCTCCGGCCGTCCCGGCGACGCGGTCTCCATCTGACTGTCGTCCGCCTCGCTCACCTCTTGCCGCGCCTCCCGGCCCGCCGTCTTCCGCGCCATCGCCACCACTGCCGTCCGTCACCGGGGCGGCCGTCCAGCCGGCCCGCACCCATGGGCCACCCTTATCGGCTTGGCGGGGCAAGTCAAACCTCACCGGGGCCGTGGACGGACCGGGTGGGGGCGGATGCCCGCATTGTGTTCGCGGGTGACCGGAGCGGTGTTGCAATGCGGGGCGATGAGGCCCGCAAGCTCTCGCACCGCACAACAAAAATCTCACTGAATGAGACGTATTGGTTCAAAAAATGGATTGACTCATCTCATCCCTTCGTCGCATCGTCAGCGTCATAAAGAGGAAGCGGCCATGCAAGGCGAAGAAAACTTCGACTTCGTCGTCATCGGCGCGGGGTCGTCCGGATGTGTGCTGGCAAATCGCCTGAGCGAAGACGGCAAAAGCCGCGTGGCTCTGGTCGAAGCCGGTCCAAAAGACAGTAATCCGTGGATTCACGTGCCGATCGGCTACGGAAAGACCATGTGGAACGACAGGCTCAACTGGCGTTTTCACACCGAGCCGGAACCCACAATGCGCAACCGGCGCATCTACTGGCCGCGCGGGCGGGTGCTGGGTGGATGCTCGTCCATCAACGGCCTCATCGTCATCCGCGGCCAGAAGGAGGACTATGACGGCTGGGCGGCCCGCGGTGCCGAGGGCTGGTCGTTTGCGGACGTGCTGCCCTATTTCGTGAAGCTCGAAGACAATGCCCGCTTCGCCGGAGATCCGCTGCACGGCACCGGCGGGCCGCTGACGGTCAGCTCCATCCCCCGCAAGCATGAGCTGATCGAGGCCATCAAGGCCAGTGCGAAGCAGCTCGGCGTGCCCGAGACGGAGGACTTCAACGGCGCGGATCAGGAAGGTGTGGGCTATTACCAGCTCACCACCCGCAACGGCCTGCGGGTCAGCGCCGCCAAGGCCTATCTCGCCCCGGCCCGCACCCGGCCGAACCTGACCATCTTCACCGAGACGCGGGCCCGCCGCGTGCTGTTCGCGAACGGCCGCGCCACGGGCGTCGAGGTGAATGCCGGCGGGCGCGTCACGGTGCTGAAGGCGCGCAAGGGCGTCGTGCTGTCGGCGGGCGCGGTGCAGTCGCCCCATCTGCTCATGCTGTCCGGCATCGGCCCGGCCGCGCATCTGCGGGAGAACGGCATCGGGGTCCATGTGGACAGCCCCGGCGTCGGCGGCAACCTGCAGGATCACCTGCAACTGCGCCTGCTCTATCGCTGCACGCGGCCGATCACCACCAACGACACGCTCAATTCCCTGTTTGGTCGCGTGCGGATGGGGCTGGAATATCTGCTGTTCCGGGGCGGGCCGCTGGCCATCGGCATCAATCAGGGCGGCCTGTTCACCCGTGTCCTGCCGGGCTCGCGCACGCCCGACATCCAGTTCCACATCGGCACGCTCTCGGCCGACATGGCGGGCGGGAAGGTGCATGCCTATTCCGGCTTCACCCTGTCCGTCTGCCAGCTTCGGCCGGAAAGCACCGGCCATGTGCGGCTCGGCTCGGCCGATCCGCTCGACGCGCCCCGCATCACGGCCAATTATCTCGCCACCGAGACCGACCAGCGCTGCGCCGTCGAGGGCCTGAAGTTCGCCCGCCGGCTCGCCGCCACCGCCCCCCTCAGCGACTATGTGGCGGAGGAAAAGCAGCCGGGGCCGGGGGTGACTGACGATGCCGGTCTCCTCGCCTTCGCGCGGGAATATGGCGCGACCATCTTCCATCCCGCCGGCACCTGCCGGATGGGGCCGGACGGCGACAGCGGCGCCGTGGTGGACCCGCGCCTGCGGGTGCGGGGCGTCGAGGGATTGTGGGTGGCGGACTGTTCCGTGATGCCCGCGCTCGTCTCCGGCAACACCAATGTTCCCGCGATCATGATCGGAGAAAAAGCCGCCGACATGATCATCGAGGACTGCAAAGCCAAAACGGAGCGAAACAACGCTCTGAACCAGATCAATAACGGGAGGACACAATGGCAAGGAACGCGGGAGCTTCAAGCCGTGAACTGAGGCGCGTGGTAGGCGCCAGCGTCATCGGCGCCACCATCGAATGGTATGATTTCTTTCTCTACGGCATCGTTGCCGGCATCGTTTTCAACAAGCTGTATTTCCCCGCCGACGATCCGGTCGTCTCGATCCTGCTCGCCTACACCACCTTTGCGGTGGGGTTCGTGGCGCGTCCCGTGGGCGGCCTCATCTTCGGGCATTTCGGCGACAAGCTCGGCCGCAAGAGCATGCTCATCATCACCCTGATGATCATGGGCGTGGCCACCGTCGCCATCGGCCTTCTGCCCACTTATCAGCAGATCGGCATCGCGGCGCCCATCCTGCTTCTGCTCCTGCGCATCGCACAGGGCATCGGCATCGGCGGCGAATGGGGCGGGGCCGTGCTGATGGCCTATGAATATGCGCCCGAGAACAAGCGCGGCTTCTTCGCGTCCATTCCGCAGATCGGTCTCGCGCTGGGGCTCTGCCTTGCCTCCGGTGTCACCGCCATCGTCTCCATGCTGCCGGAAGAGCAGTTCATGAGCTGGGGCTGGCGCATCGGGTTTGTCGGCTCGGTCGTGCTCATCCTGGTCGGCATGTATATCCGCCTGAAGGTGCAGGAGACCCCCGAGTTCGAGGAAGTGAAGGCCTCCAACAAGGCCGCCGCCATTCCCTTCTTCGTGCTGCTGAAGGAATATCCGCGCAATGTCCTGCTGGGCATGGGCGTGCGCTATATCGACGGCGTCTTCTTCAACGTCTTCGCCGTCTTCTCCATCGTCTATCTCGCCAATTACGTGAAGGTCCCGCGCACGACGGCGCTGTGGCTGGTGACGCTGGCGGCGTTCGTGATGGTGTTCACCATTCCCATGTTCGGCCGCCTGTCGGATCGCTGGGGCCGTCCGCGCACCTATGCGGTGGGCTCGGTGCTGCTGGCGCTGTCCGCCTATCCGGCCTTCTGGCTGATGTCCACCGGGTCGCTGCCGCTCATCGCGCTTGGCATCGTGGTGCCGTTCGGGGTGCTCTACGCCATGTGCTACGGGCCGGAAGCCGCCCTGTTCTCCGACCTGTTCGACGCGCGGGTCCGCTATACCGGCATCTCGTTCGTCTACCAGTTCTCCGGAATCTTCGCGAGCGGCATCACCCCCATCATCGCCACCTACCTGCTGGCGCAGGGCAACGGTTCGCCCTGGCAGGTCTGTGCCTATGTGGTGTTCGCGGCGCTGATCTCGGCGATCTCGGCCATGGTCATCCGTGTCCCTTCGCCCGGCGCCCTGCCAGCCACGCGCCCTGACGGGTCCGCGGAGGCGGTGCGCCAGCCCGCCCGCTAGCTCTCCGGCGCCGGTCCAGGGGCATCCTCCGGACCGGCGCCACCCCCGGCACATGTTTGCTGTGTTTGCGGTGCGGAGCGTGATCCCTCCGGCCGCGCCAGGGGAGGCGGCTGTCCCGCCACCCTCCGTCTTCAAAGTATTCAAGAGGATTGATCCGTCATGAAGATGACCACCGAAGAGGCGTTCATCAAGGTCTTGCAGGCGCACGGCATCGACGAGGCCTTCGGCATCATCGGCTCGGCCATGATGCCGGTGTCCGACCTGTTCCCCACCGCCGGCATCCGCTTCTGGGATTGCGCGCACGAGACCAATGCGGGCCTCATCTGCGACGGCTACACCCGCGCCACCGGGCGCATGGCCATGGCCATCGCCCAGAACGGGCCGGGCGTCACCGGCTTCGTCACCGCCATGAAGACCGCCTACTGGAACCACACGCCCATGCTGCTGGTGACCCCGCAGGCGGCCAACAAGACCATCGGGCAGGGCGGCTTCCAGGAAGTGTCGCAGATGGCCATGTTCTCCGACATGGTCTGCTACCAGGAAGAGGTGCGCGATCCCTCCCGGATCGCCGAGGTGCTCAACCGCGTGATCGAGAAGGCGTGGCGCGCCTCCGCCCCGGCCCAGATCAACATCCCCCGCGATTTCTGGACCCAGGTGATCGACGTGGAACTGCCGCAGATCGTGCGGCTGGAGCGCCCCGCCGGCGGCAAGAACGCCATCGCCGAGGCCGCCCGGCTGCTGTCGGAGGCGAAATTCCCGGTCATCCTCAACGGTGCGGGCGTTGTCATCGGCAACGCGATCGGCGAGTCCATCGCGCTTGCGGAGCGGCTCGATGCCCCGGTCTGCGCCGGCTATCAGCACAATGATGCGGCGCCCGGCAGCCATCCGCTCGCCGTCGGTCCGCTCGGCTATAACGGCTCGAAGGCGGCCATGGAGCTGATCTCAAAGGCCGACGTGGTGCTGGCGCTCGGCACCCGGCTCAATCCCTTCTCCACCCTACCGGGCTATGGCATCGATTACTGGCCCCGCCAGGCCCACATCATCCAGGTGGACATCAATCCCGACCGGATCGGCCTCACCAAGAGGATTTCCGTCGGCATCTGCGGCGATGCGCGCGAGGTGGCGACCCAGCTTCTCGGCCAGCTTGCGCCGGGCGCGGGGGATGAGGGCCGCGCGGAGCGGCGGGCGCTGATCCACCAGACGCGCTCGCGCTGGCTCCAGCAGCTCGCCTCCATGGACCATGAGGACGACGATCCCGGCACCAGCTGGAACGAGGAGGCACGCGCCCGCGACCGGAACCGCATGTCGCCGCGCCAGGCCTGGCGGGCCATCCAGTCGGCGCTGCCGAAGACCGTCATCATGTCCACGGACATCGGCAACAACTGCGCCATCGGCAACGCCTATCCCAGCTTCGAGGATGGCCGCAAATATCTCGCGCCGGGCATGTTCGGCCCGTGCGGCTATGCGTTCCCCGCCATCATCGGCGCCAAGATCGGATGCCCCGACGTGCCGGTGTTCGGCTTTGCCGGCGACGGCGCCTTCGGCATCTCCATCAACGAGATGACCTCCATCGGCCGGGAGGAATGGCCGGCCGTGACCATGGTGGTGTTCCGCAACTTCCAGTGGGGCGCCGAAAAGCGCAACACGACGCTCTGGTACGCCAACAACTTCGTCGGCACCGAGCTGGATCCTAAGCTGTCCTACGCGAAGATCGCCGAGGGCTGCGGCTTCAAGGGCGTGCGGGTGGATACGCCGGAGAGCCTGAAGGAGGCCATCCACACCGCTGCGGAGGAGCAGAAGAACGGCATCACCACCTTCATCGAGGTGATCCTGAACCAGGAGCTGGGCGAGCCCTTCCGCCGCGATGCCATGAAGAAGCCCGTGAAGGTGGCCGGCATCGAACGGGCCGACATGCGCGCGCAGGTCGCGCACTGACAGAGACGGCGGGAGGCGTGCCTCCCGCCCCTTCTTCTCCCGCGACGGAGCCCGCCATGCTCGCCCTCGACCGCATCATCGACGCCGCGCGTGCCGCGCCGCGCAGGATCGTCCTGCCGGAAGGCACCGACCGGCGCATCGCCGCCGCCGCCCGCCGCGCGGTGGCGGAAGGGATCGCGCGCCCCATCCTCCTTGGCCCGCGCGCCGGGGTGCTGGACGCGCTCGATGGCGCTTCGGGGGGAATTGCCATCGAGGACCCGGACACGTCGGACCGTCTTCCGGCCTATGCCGCCGCGCTGCACGCCCTGCGGCGGGGCAAGGGCATGGACCTTGCCGCCGCCGAGCGCCGCATGCGCGAGCCGCTGGCCTTTGCCGCCATGATGGTTCGCGAGGGCGATGCCGACGGCACGGTGGGCGGCGCCGTGGCCACCACAGCCGAGACCGTGCGCGCGGCCTTGCAGATCATCGGCCTCGCCCCCGGCGCGCGGCTGGTCTCCAGCTTCTTCCTGATGATCCTGTGCGAGGAGTACCACGCCCAGAAGGGGGCCTATGTCTTCGCCGATTGCGGCCTCGTGATCGATCCGGACGCGGCGGAACTGGCCGACATCGCGGTGGCCTCCGCCCGTTCCTTTACCGCAATGACCGGCGAGCAGGCGCGGGTCGCCATGCTGTCCTTCTCCACCGCCGGCAGCGCCCGTCACGCGCGGGTGGACAAGGTGGTGGACGCGGTGCGGATCGCAAGGGCGGCGGCGCCCGAGATCATCATCGATGGCGAGCTGCAGTTCGATGCCGCCTTCGTCGCGGCGGTCGGCGCGGCCAAGGCGCCGCGCGGCGCCATCCACGGGGATGCCAACGTGTTCGTGTTCCCCAATCTCGATGCCGCCAATATCGGCTACAAGATCGCCCAGCG
>NCCY01000054.1:4679-16519 GCA_002279855.1 Rhizobiales bacterium 12-68-15 | reverse complement strand
CTGCCCCGGATGCAGGTCGAACACCTGCATGGCCTTCAGCCGGGCGCGGTCATGGCCGAGGAGGCGCGCGGCGGCGGCATTGGCGTCGAGAATGGCGCCGGTGTCGATGTCGATGGCCAGCATGGCCTCGATGCCGCCATCGAACGCGGCGCCGAAGGGTCCGCTATGGGCGGGAGAAGCGAGCCTTGCGCCCGGAATCGTCACTCTGCGCACCCCCGGTTCACGAAATATCGTAATTGAATTCCGAAAATTCGTAAATTCCGAAATATCGTAACCTCACCTTCAGGCAACCGGCCCGGCGCTTCAACCCTTTTGCGCCTTTCCTGCCCGTGGCACGCCTTTTGCCAAGAAGGGAGGCAAGCCTGCCATCGCCCGGACCTCGCGTCCGGGAGGATCGAGAAAAGGCGTCCCCTTCCAGCCCCTCCGACCAATGAGGCGGTTCATGGCGAGCTTCGATCGTTTCCGACGCGGTTCCCGCTTCTTCTCCTCGGGCTGCCCCTGCGGCCAGCACAGTTCCCAGCAGGAGCACGACTTTGCGTGCGACTATACGGGCGGAGAGGAGGAGCGCTATTCCAGCGTGGTCGAGACCACGGTGATGCGCGCGCTGTTTCCCCACACGCCCACCCGCCGCGCCTTCCTCCGCGCGGTCGGCACCTCCACCGCCCTTGCGGCGGTGTCCCAGTTCCTCCCGCTTGGTCAGGTGACGGAAGCCTTCGCGCAGGGCACCGGCCCGCTTGAGAAGAAGGACCTGAAGGTCGGCTTCATCCCGATCACCTGCGCCACGCCCATCATCATGGCCCACCCGCTCGGCATCTATGCCAAGCAGGGCCTGAACGTGGAAGTGGTGAAGACCGCCGGCTGGGCAGTGGTGCGCGACAAGACCATCAACAAGGAATACGACGCCTCCCACATGCTCTCGCCCATGCCCATCGCCATCTCGATGGGCCTCGGCTCCACCGCGATCCCCTTTTCGGTCCCGGCGATCGAGAACATCAACGGTCAGGCGATCACGCTGGCCATGAAGCACAAGGACCGGCGCGATCCGAAGGACTGGAAGGGGATGAAGTTCGCCATTCCCTTCGACTATTCCATGCATGCCTATCTTCTGCGCTATTTCCTCGCGGAGAACGGGCTCGACCCGGATACGGACGTGCAACTGCGGTCGGTGCCGCCGCCCGAAATGGTCGCCAACCTGCGCGCCGAGAATATCGACGGCTTCCTCGCTCCGGACAACATCTGCCAGCGGGCCGTCTATGACGGCGTCGGCTTCATCCACATGCTCTCCAAGGAGATCTGGGACGGCCACCCGTGCTGCTCGTTCACCGCCAGCCAGGAGTTCGTCACCAGCAATCCGAACACCTATGCCGCCCTGCTGCGCGCCATCATCGATGCCAGCGCCTATGCCCAGAAGCCGGAGAACCGCAAGCAGATCGCGGAGGCCATCGCGCCCGCCAACTATCTGAACGCCCCGGTCACGGTGCTCGACCAGGTGCTCACCGGCACCTATGCGGACGGCCTCGGCAACATCAAGAAAGACCCGAACCGCGTCGCCTTCGAGCCCTTCCCCTACGATTCCTTCGCCATCTGGATTCTGACCCAGATGAAGCGCTGGGGCCAGGTGAAGGGCGAGGTGGACTATGCCGGCATCGCCCAGAAGGTGTTCCTCGCCACCGAGTGCAGCGAGGTGATGAAGGAAATGGGTCTGACCCCACCCTCGCCCAGCAAGACCTTCTCGGTCATGGGCAAGCCCTTCAATCCGGCACAGCCCGAGGCCTATGTGTCCAGCTTCGCCATCAAGCGGGCCTGAGCCATGGCATTTGGTCTCTCGTTCCGCGCCGGTGTCGTGTCCCTGCTGCTGTTGGCGGCCCTGCTGCTGGTGTGGCAGGGCGCCACGTCCGGCTTCGGCGGAAGCTCCAGTTCCCTGCCGGCCGGCATGGACCCGGAATATGCCAAGCTGATGGGCCTCACCGCCACCAGCGGCAAGTCGGCCGTGCCGAGCCCGGTGGAAATCGGGGCGCAGCTCGTCACCCTCCTGTCCGATCCCTTCTATGACAAGGGACCGAACGACAAGGGGCTCGGCATCCAGCTTGGCTATTCGCTGGGCCGCGTGCTGCTTGGCTATGCCTTCGCGGTGCTGCTGGCGATCCCGCTCGGCTTTCTCATCGGCATGTCGCCGCTGATGAGCCGGGCGCTCGATCCCTTCATCCAGGTACTGAAACCCATCTCGCCGCTCGCCTGGATGCCGCTGGCGCTCTACACCATCAAGGATTCCAACACCTCGGCCATTTTCGTGATCTTCATCTGCTCGGTGTGGCCGATGCTGATCAACACCGCCTTCGGCGTCGCCGGCGTGCGCAAGGAATGGCTGAATGTGGCGCGCACACTGGAAGTGGGGCCGCTGAAGCGGGCCTTCACCATCATCCTTCCGGCGGCGGCCCCCACCATCCTCACCGGCATGCGCATTTCCATCGGCATTGCCTGGCTGGTGATCGTGGCGGCGGAGATGCTCGTGGGCGGCACCGGCATCGGCTACTTCGTCTGGAACGAGTGGAACAACCTGTCCATCACCAATGTCATCATCGCCATCCTCGTGATCGGGGTGACCGGCATGGCGCTTGACCAGATCCTCGCAGCCGTCGCGCGGCTCGTGACCTTCCCGGAATGACCGCGATGACCACTCCCGCTCCCGGCGCCCGCTACGTTTCCATCGAAGGCATCAACCGGCGCTATGCCGCGCCCGGCGGACGCACCACAACGGTCTTCTCGGACCTCTGGTTCTCGATGAACAAGGGCGATTTCGCCTGCATCATCGGCCATTCAGGGTGTGGCAAGACCACCGTCCTCAACATCCTCGCCGGCCTCGACAAGCCGGACGGCGGGGCCGCCATCATGGACGGGCGCGCCATCGAGGGACCATCCCTCGACCGCGCCGTCATCTTCCAGAGCCACGCCTTGCTGCCCTGGCGGACGGTGCTCGGTAATGTCTCCTATGCCGTCTCCTCCCGCCATCGCGACTGGAGCCGGGAGAAGGTGCGCGCCCATGCGCTGCGCTTCATCGAACTCGTGGGTCTGAAGGGCGCCGAGCACAAGCGCCCCTCGGAGCTCTCCGGCGGCATGAAGCAGCGTGTCGGCATTGCCCGGGCGCTGTCCATCGAGCCGAAGATGATGCTCATGGACGAGCCCTTCTCCGCCCTCGACGCGCTGACGCGCGGCACCTTGCAGGACGAAGTGCGGCGCATCTGCCTGGAGACGGGTCAGACCGTCTTCATGATCACCCACGACGTGGACGAGGCGATCTATCTCGCGGACCGCATCGTGCTGATGACCAACGGCCCCGAGGCGGTGGTGGCGGAGATCGTGGACAATCCCCTTCCCCGCGACCGGCGCCGTCTCGACATCCACAAGCAGCCGGATTTCTACGCCGTCCGCAACCATCTCATCGACTTCCTGGTGGAGCGCTCCAAGACCTTCAAGAGCGCGCTTCCACGGGGTTATGACCATCGGCACCCGCCGGTGATCCGCCCCACGGCCGACCGGATCTCGCCGCCCGGTGGAGACGCCCGCGCGGCCTGATGCGCGCGGATCCTGCGCAGTCCCCGCGCGGAGGCCCTCGCCCCGCGTGAGGGAACGTGCGCCCAAATGCCCCCCGACACCTGACACCGACCCCGAAGGAGAGACGCAAATGAAGCGCGCCGACCTCACCGAGAAGATCCTCGACATCAAGCGCAAGAACGGCTGGACCTGGAAATATGTCACCGACGAGATCGGCGGCATGTCGCCGGTGCTGGTGGTGGGCGCCCTGCTCGGCCAGATGAAGCTGGTGAAGCCCCTCGCCAAGGCCGCCGCCGAACTGTTCGGCCTCTCCGAGGAAGAAGAGCGGATGCTGAATGAGGTGCCCTATCGCGGCATGCCCATGCCGCCCACGGACCCGCTCATCTACCGCTTCTATGAAATGGTGATGGTGAACGGTCCGGCCTGGAAGGCGCTGATCGAGGAGGAGTTCGGCGACGGCATCATGTCCGCCATCGATTTCGACATCGACATTTCCCGCGAGGCCAATCCGAAGGGCGACCGCGTGAAGATGACCTTCACCGGCAAGTTCCTGCCCTACAAATATTACGGCGCCGAGCAGGGCACGCCGGAATACGGCTTCAAGGAAGCCTGAGCCGAAGGCGCGCGGGGCACGATCAAGCGGCCCGCAAAGCCCTCTCCCGCTTGCGGGGGAGGGATGGGAGGGGGAAGGCCGGGCACGGTCCCTGGGGCTTGCACCTGAACCGTTCGCGCCAGGACTGCCCCCTCCCCACCCCTCCCCCACTTCGTGGGAGAGGGGGCGTCTTGCTCTGAAGACAGGCCCGCGCGAACCCGCCCTCACGCCGCGATGGCGATTTCCTCGTCCTCGTCGGTTCCGCCCCGGTCCACGTCCTCGCCTTCCCACTTCGCCACCACGGTGGTGGCGATGCCGTTGCCGATGACATTGGTGGCCGAGCGGCCCATGTCGAGGAACTGGTCCACGCCCAGCACCAGCAGCAGGCCGGCGGCGGGCAGGTGGAACATGTCGAGCGTCGCCGCCACCACGACCAGCGAGCCGCGCGGCACCGCGCCCATGCCCTTGCTCGTGACCATCAGCGCCAGCAGCATGATGATCTGCTGCCCCCATCCGATCTCGATGCCATAGGCCTGCGCGATGAACAGCGTCGCGAAGGTGCAGTACATCATCGAGCCGTCGAGATTGAACGAATAGCCCAGCGGCAGGACGAAGGAGACGATCTTCTCGCTGACCGGCACCTTTTCCAGCTGCCGCATCATGGAGGGATAGGCCGCCTCGCTCGATGCCGTGGTGAAAGCCACCACGAACGGCGCCCGCACCAGCGAGAGCACCCGCATCGCGGTCTTGCCGAGGATCAGGAAGCCGACCCCGAACATCACGCACCACAGGATGAACAGGCTGAAATAGAACGACGCCATGTACTTGCCGTAGGTGACGAGGATGCCCGGCCCATGCTCGGCGACGATGGCGGCAATGGCGGAGAACACCGCGATGGGCGCCAGCGACATCACATAGCCCGTCACCTTCAGGATGACGTGGGACGCCTCCTCGATCAGCGCCACCAGCACCTTCGCCTTGTGCCCTACCGATGCCGCCGCAAGGCCGAACAGGATCGAGAAGATCACGATCTGGAGCACTTCGTTGTTGGCGAGCGCCCCCACCGCGCTGTCGGGAACCGCATGCTTGATGAACTGGTCGAGGGAGAAGGACCCGCTCTGGATGCCGGTCGCCGCATTCACCGGCGGCAGCGGCATGTTCAGGTTGGCGCCGGGCTGGAGCAGGTTCACCATGACCATGCCGATCAGCAGCGAGCAGAGCGAGGCGGAGATGAACCAGACCATCGCCTTGCCGCCCACGCGGCCGATGGTCTTCATGTCGCCCATATGAGCCACGCCCGCCACCAGCGAGGTGAACACCAGCGGGCCGATGATCATCTTGACCAGCCGCAGGAAGATTTCGGTCAGCAGCGAAATGTTGTCCGCCACCTGCTTTGCGGCCGGCGGCTCCAGCGAGACGTGCGCGATGTATCCTGTCACCACGCCGATCACGAGCGCGGCGATGATGTAGAGCGTCAGTTTGTGCTTCACGAATTCCCCCGTCCCCCATCGGAGCACCGTGAGGGGGAACGCGACGCCCGACCCGCCACCCTCCCGCCCGGCAGCACCGAGACAGGCCGCCAAACTGGCATCTTGTCCAAAATGTGTCGAGCCATCCGGACCGGCTCCAGAGCGAATTTTGCCTGAAAATCTGGAGCTTGGGCGTTGAAATGCTTAACGACGATGATCTGCCGGCATGGACGCTCGCAGGTGTGGTCGCTAAGATGGCGGCCACTGAAAGACGTTTCGGGGCGCAGGTTTGGCAGGAGCATTACCCCGGCGCCCGGCGTCGCGGCATTCCCGTATGGTCCGCATGTGCAAGGTTGGCATGTGCAGGAACGGTGCGCGCGGCATTCCGATTGCGCTTGCGGCACTGCTTGCCCTCGGCGGTGGGCGGGCCCAGGCACAGGCGGCCGAGGATCCAACTTTCATCGATCAGGCCCTGGCGTGGTTCAATCCGAACGCCGCACGCAGCGAGCCGCCGGCGACAGATGCCGTGCCCTATCAGGTCACGTTCGACGTCACCGGCGATGCCTCCGCAAAAGGGGCCATCTCCGACGCCTCCAACCTGGAATCCCTGCGCCGCACGCCGCCCTCCGGGGCAGCGGGGCTGGTGCGACGGGCGCTTGCAGACCAGGACCGCATCGTCGCCGCGCTCTATGCGGAGGGCTATTATGGCGGTTCGCTGGCCATCAGCATCGCCGGCCGGCCGCCGACGGCGCCGGATGTGTTCTCGGCGGTGGAGGCTGCGCGCGCCGCGGGGCCTGTCCCTGTCATTGTCCGTGTGGCCACCGGGCCGCGCTTCCGCTTCGGCACGGTGAAGGTGCTCGACACGGCGGGGCGCCCCCTGCCGGACCCGCCCACCCTGCGGGCCATGCGCCTGCTGCCCAACGAGCCCGCGCTGGCCGGGCACGTGCTGGAAGCCGAAAACATCATCGTCAGCCGGCTGCGGGATGCGGGACACCCGTTCGCGCGCATCGCCGGAAAGGACGTGGTGGCGGATCATGCCACCGGCCTGCTCAACATCACCTTCAAGGTGGCTCCGGGGCCGGTGGCCACGTTCGGCCCGTTCTCGGTCTCCGGAACCTCTGTCATCAAGCCGGATTTCGTTTCGGAGCGCATCGACATCCGCCCGGGGGAGCCGTTCTCGCCCCGGCGCCTCTCGGATCTGCGCCGGCGGCTTCTGTCCTACGAGATCATCGGCTCCGTCCGCTTCATCGAGGCGGACCGGCTGGATGCGCAGGGGCAATTGCCCATCGAGGTGCAGGTCAGCGAGCGAAAGGAAAATTATTTCGGCTTCGCGGCCAATTATTCCAATACGGACGGCTCCACCGCCAACGCCTTCTGGGGCAGCCGCAACCTGTTCGGCGGGGGAGAGACGCTGCGTCTCGATGCGCAAGGCTCGTGGTTCACCGAGAAGTCGGACGCCGTGCCCGATGCCGATCCGTTCGGTTACAATTTCTCCGCCACCTTCATGAAGCCGGGCATCTTCACCGCCAACGAGGATCTGGTGGCCAAGGCCGCCGTGCTGCGCGAGGTGACGAACGCCTATGTGCGCGAGGCCGTGACCTTCGTCGGCGGCGTGCGCCATCGCTTCAACGACGATTTCAACATGCAGGTGGGTGTCGATCTCGAAGCCTCGCAGGTGGAGACGTCCACCGGAACACGGGACTATCCCATCGCGGGCGTGCCGTTCGATTTCACCTTCGACAATACGGATTCCCAGCTCGATGCCTCGCGCGGGGTCAGGGCCTCGGCGACCATCGAGCCGTTCGCCTATTTCGGCGATGCGGGCGCCGGTCCGTTGCTGATGAAGGCGTCCATCGCCACCTATCACGCCTTCGACGAGGACAAGCGCTTCATCCTGGCCGGTCGGGTGCAGGCCGGCTCCATCATCGGCGCCAGCATGGACGAGGCACCGCCCCAGCGCATGTTCTATGTGGGCGGCGGCGGCACGCTGCGCGGCTATGACTACCAGTCGGCGAGCCCGCGCAACGCGGCCGGCATCATCGTCGGCGGCCTGAGCTATTTCGCGGCCTCGCTGGAGGCGCGCCTGCGGGTGACGGACACCATCGGCATTGTCCCCTTCTTCGATGTGGGCTCCGCCTTCGCCTCGGAATGGCCGGACTTTGCTGGTCTTCAGTATTCCTACGGCATCGGCCTGCGCTACTACACGGCCGTGGGGCCGCTGCGCATCGATCTGGCGTTCCCCGGCGATTCGACCGTCGCGGGCACCAATTACGGCATCTATGTCAGCTTGGGGCAGTCCTTCTGATGCACGCCCTGCGAACCGCCCTGCTCTCCCTCGGAACGCTGATCGCCGCGCTGCTGGTGATCATGGCGGGCCTGTTCGGGCTCGCCCAGACCGGGTTCGGCAAGGCCTATCTTGCGGAACTGGCAAGCCGCCTCGCCTCGGGCAACGGGCTGAAGGTGGAAGTGTCGGGCCTTGGCGGCTTCATCCCCACCCACCTCACCGTCGCGCGCGTGACCCTGTCCGATCCGGACGGCCCGTTCGCGCAGATCGATGACCTCGCCTTGCGCTGGCGGCCCTCGGCCCTGCTCTCGGGCACCGTCTCCGTCACCGCGCTGGACGCGGGCCGTGTCGCGCTCGCACGCCGCCCGAACCTGCCACCTGCCCCGGACGCCGCATCGTCGCGTGGCGGCCTGCCGGCCTTGCGCGTGGTGGTGGACCGCATCGCCGCGCCGCGCATCGAGATCGGGGAACCCGTGCTCGGCACCCCGGCCCGCCTCGGCTTCCTCGCCAGCCTGCGGCTGATGGAGCCGGAGCGCGGGGTCTCGGTGGTGTTTGATCTTGAGCGTCAGGACGCCCCCGGCACGCTCAAGGGCACACTCGCTTATGTGCCCGGAACCCGCCATCTGGAGGTGGACATTGCGGCGCAGGAGCCGCCCGGCGGCATGGTGGCCCGGCTCGCCGGCCTTGAGGGCCTGCCCGCCCTCGATGCGGCCCTGAAGGGCTCCGGCGCTCTGGAAGACTGGAGCGGCACGCTCAACGCCTCTGCCGGCGACCAGGTGAAGCTGGACGGCACCGCCCGCATCCTGGCGCAGACCGGCGCCCATGTGGTGACACTTGCGGCCGGGGGCGACATCTCCCGCGCCCTGCCGAAGGCATATGCACCGCTGCTGGAAGGCCGCGCCGAGCTGCGCGGCGAGGCCCGCGTCGCGCCGGACCTGGCGGTCGATATCCGCCGTCTCGTCCTCACGGCGGCCGGCGGCAGCGCCGAAGTCGCAGGGACACTGGATGCCGCGCGGCGCGCCGACCTCACCTTTGCCGCAAGCCTTGGCGAGGCGCGCCGCTTTGCGGCCCTTGTCCCGGACGTGACGTGGAGCGCCGCCCGCCTCTCGGGCACGCTCAAGGGAGCCCTTGATGCACCGGTGATTGCGGCCACCGTGGAGGCCAGCGACCTGTCCGGCCTCGGCTATGGCGTGCGCAGCCTGCGGGTCGTCGGCGGCACCACCCCGGAGGCGGGGCGCCTGCTGCGGATTTCGGCGGACCTCACCGCCGACGGCCTGTCCGCCCGCGATCCCGCCGTGGCGCAGGCGATCGGCGCGCGCGGCACGGCGCGCCTCGGCGGCGAATGGGCGCCGGGCGCCGAGCCCGCCCTGACCAGCGCCACGGTGCGCCTGCCGGCCATCGACCTCACCTTTACCGGGCGCGCCAGCCCGCGCACGGTGCGCGGCAAGCTCAACCTGCCCCGCCTCGACCTCGTCGCCCTCGCGCCCCTCGCCGGCCGCCCCCTGCGCGGCGTGGTCGCGCTGGACGCGGACGTGGCGCGCGACGGCCAGAACGGCACCCTCTCGCTCGACCTCGCAGGCACCGCGCAGGGCCTTGCCACCGGCGAACCGACCGTGGACGGCCTGCTGGCGGGGGATACCCGCTTTTCGGGTGGCGTCACCACCGCAGGCGACGGCGCCATCACGGTGCGCCGCCTCGACATCACCGCACCGGGCGCGACGCTCGCGGTGGATGGGCGGATCGACCGCGACGTGGCCAATCTCAATGTGCTCGCCACGCTCGCAGACCTGAAGCGCCTCGATCCGCGCGTCGAAGGCGCGGCCCGTTTGCGGGCGGTGTTCTCGGGCAATCTCGACGCGCTGGCCATGACCGGCCGCGTTTCGCTGGACGAGGGCCGCGCCATGGGCCGCCCCATCCGCAACCTGATCCTCAACGTGACCGCCCGCGACCTCACCGGAGCCGTGGGCGGCAATGCCGACCTCTCGGGGGAGATCGGCGGCAAGCCGGCGCAGGGCGCAGCACGCTTCACCACCGGCACGGATGCCGCCCGCACCCTGTCGGGACTGGTCCTGTCTGTCGGCTCCGCGCGTTTGACGGGCGACCTGACGCTGACCCCTGCCGGCCTGATGACGGGCACGCTCGGCATCGCCGCCCGCGATCTTTCGGACCTCGCCCCCCTGCTGCTTCAGGACATCTCCGGCCGCGCCGATGCGAACGTGATCCTCGACCTCGTAAACGGCGCCCAGCGGGTCGCGGTGCGCGGCACGCTGGGCAATCTGGACATGGCGGGCCAGCGGGTGCGGGCGGCGACGTTCGACTTCTCCGTCACCGATCCGCGCACCTCCACCGCGTTCACGGGCACGGTGGACGCGCAGGGGGTGACCTCCGGCGCGCTGGTCATCGACCGGATGCGGCTGGCCGGAACCCCGGACAATGGCAGCACGCGCCTCGACATTTCGGCGGATGCACAGGGCACCGCTCTGGCCGCCAATGCCCGCGCCACCTCTTCGGGCGACACGCAGACCCTGCGCCTCGACACGCTGCGCATCACCCGCGCCCGCACGGCCATCACCCTTGCCGCCCCGGCCACCGTCACCTATCGCGACGGCACGGCGACGCTGGACCGGCTCGCCCTTTCGGTGGGCGGCGGCACGCTGACGGCCCATGGCCGCTATGGCGACACCATGGACGTGACGCTGGATGCCCGCGCCATCCCCCTCTCCCTCGCAGCGCTCGCCAATCCGGCGCTGAACCTGTCCGGCACCGCTGCCGCCTCGGCGCGTATCACCGGGACGCCCGCCGCACCTGCCGGTCGCTACGAGGTGACGGTGTCGCGCTTCACGTCTCCCGAAATCGCGCGGGCGGGGGTCGGTCCCTATGACATCCGAGCCACCGGCACGCTGGAGGGTGGACGCGCCGGGGTGAACGCCACCATCAGCGGCCCGGCCCTCTCGGGCGTTGCCATCACCGGCTCGGTGCCGGTCTCGCAGGGAGCTATGGATCTTGCGGCGCGCGGCACCATCTCGCTCGCCATCGCCAACACACTCCTGTCCACCAGCGGCGCCCGCGCCTCCGGCAATGCGGTGCTCGACGTGCGCCTGCGCGGCACCTATGACGCGCCGAGCGCGGGCGGCACCGTGCGGATCAGCAACGGCCGCTACGAGGACGCGCCCAACGGGGTGACCATCGAGCGGATCGAGGCGCTGCTGACCGGCACCGATAGAAGCGTCACCCTCACCAGCTTCCGCGCGGCCACGCCCAATGGCGGCAGCATCCAGGCGCAGGGCAATGTGGCCCTCGACCCCGGCGCGGGTTTCCCCGGTCGCATCGAGGCAACGCTGACCAACGCAAATCTGGTCAATAGCGAGATGATCCGGTTCGTAACGGATGGTCGCGTGACGGTGGCGGGTGCATTCCTGACGCGGCCGACCATAAGCGGGCAGATCAACGTGCGTGCGCTGGACGTGAACCTGCCGGACCGCCTGCCCGGCGGCAGTGCGGCCAACATCAATGTCCGCCACGTCAATCTGCCGCCCGGCGTCACCCCCGCCATGCCCCGGCCGAGGGGCGGACGGGCGGCGGGGTCCGCCGGAGGCTTCATTCTCGGGCTCGACCTGACGGTCGCCGCGCCCAACCGCATCTTCGTGCGCGGCATGGGGATGGAGGCGGAAATGGGCGGTACGCTCCAGCTTCAGGGGACGAGTGCCGAGCCGGTGACGCGCGGTGGGTTCGAAATGTTCCGCGGACGGCTCGATATTCTCGGGCGCAGGCTCGATTTCACCCGCGGTCGTCTCACCTTCAACGGATCCACCGATCCTGATCTCGACTTCATCGCCGAGAGCACCGCATCGGACGTGACGGCCCGCATCCTCATCACCGGGAAGGCCTCCCAGCCGGAAGTGAGCTTCTCCTCCACGCCCACGCTGCCGCAGGACGAGGTGGT
>NCCY01000054.1:0-4587 GCA_002279855.1 Rhizobiales bacterium 12-68-15 | reverse complement strand
GGGGGCCAGATCGGCCTCGGCCGCCGCCTCAACGACAACATTTCGCTGGGCGTGCGGCAGGGCACCACCGCCAATTCCACACAGGCGACCATCGACATCGATCTTGGCCGCAACATCCGTCTCCAGGGCGCGACCGGAGCGGACGGCGGCACCTCGGTGGGCATCGGGGCGCAGTGGGACTATTGAGACGCCGGCCGGTCACGGCCTGGGGCAAACGGGGGCATCGTGGACGCGACCTATGACGTGGTGATCATCGGCGGGGCCGCCATGGGGTCCTCCATCGCCTGTCACCTTGCCGCCGATCCCGCCTTTGCCGGCCGCATTCTGGTGCTGGAAAAGGATCCGTCCTACCAGCGCTGTGCCTCCGCACTCTCGGCCGCCTCCATCCGCCAGCAATATTCCAGCCCCATCAATGTGGCGATCTCGCTCTACGGCATCGCCTTCCTGCGCGAGATCGGCGCACGGCTGGAGGTGGACGGCGAGCGGCCGGATATCGGGCTCCATGAAGGCGGCTATCTCTTCCTTGCGACGCCCGAGACGGCTGAGGGCATGCGCGCGGCCAATGCCATGCAGCGCGGGCTCGGTGCCGATATCGCGCTGCTTGAGCCGGACGCGCTGTCGGCGCGGTTTCCCGGGCTGAACACGGAAGGCCTCGCCCTCGGCAGCTACGGCATGTCCGGCGAAGGCTTCCTGCGGCCTCGTCGTCAATGCCGCAGGCATTGGCGGGCCGGACATCGCCCGCGCGGCGGGGCTGGACCTGCCGGTGCATCCCCGCAAGCGCATGATCTTTACCTTCACCTGCGCAGACCAGGTGGAGCATTGCCCGCTGCTGATCGACCCGACCGGGGTCTATGTGCGCCCGGAAGGCGCGGGATTTCTCTGCGGCACCGCGCCCCCGCCGGAGGCGGACCCCGACTGCACGGACTTCGAGGTGGACCACACCCTGTTCGAAGACCTCATCTGGCCAACTCTGGCCGCCCGGGTGCCGGCCTTCGAGCGCATTCGCCCGGGGCGCGCCTGGGCGGGGCATTACGACCTGAACCTGTTCGACCAGAACGCCATTCTGGGTCCCGCGCCGCAGGTGCCGAACCTCTATCTCTGCAACGGCTTTTCCGGCCACGGCCTGCAACAGGCCCCGGCCGTGGGGCGCGGCATGGCCGAGCACATCGTCCACGGCCGCTATCTGTCGCTCGACCTCTCCCCCCTCGGCGCCGCCCGCCTTTCGGCCGGCCAGCCGATGCGGGAAGCGAAGGTGGTGTAGCGGGCGCGGGCGGCTTCTGCAGCCTTATCGGCGGGCGGACATGGCCGCATGTTCCAGCGCCATTTCCAGCCGGTCATGACCCCAGAACAGTTCCCCGTCGGCGCAGATGAAGGTCGGTGCCCCGAAGACGCCGGCGGCGCGCGCTGCATCGGTCTGCGCCCGCAGGCGGTCCTTGTTCGCCTGGGCCTGGGCCGTCTCCATCACGTCCTCGCTGAAATGGCCAAGCCCAGCCAGCGCCTGCCGCACCACTTCGGGCTCGCCGATATCCTGCCCGCGCGCGAAAGCCCGGTGGAAGATCTCCCGCGAGAAGGCGGGGCGTGAGGCCTCATTGAGGCAGACAGCGACCCGCGCAGCCAGAAGGCTGTTGGCGGGCATGACGGGCGGCTTCACCACGGCCGGCAGGCCGTGGCGCGCGGCGAGGCGTTCCATGTCGCGCCACATATGCCGGCCCTTTTCCGGATCGGCGGCGAATGGCGAGGTGGTGAGCCCGCGCGCGGCAAAGATGGGGCCGAGCAGAATGGGACGCCAGTGCACATCCACGCCCGCGGCCTCCGAAAGAGGCCCGATGCGCAGCGCGGCGAGATAGGAATAGGTGGACGCGAAATCGTAATAGAAATCCAGGCTGGCCTTGGCCATGTCCCATTCTCCGGGGTAATAGCACGGGCCCATGAGTTCGCCTCGCGGGCCTCAGGTCAAGCCCGTGATGCGCCCGAGCCGGCAGAAGCCTCACCGGATGCGTGACCGGGCCTGTGGATCAGGGAGCGGATGGTGACAGGCGAGGTGACGCGGTGAGGCTGGCGGTTTTCCTGTCTTTGGTGATCGGCGCGGCCGTCGCGATCCTGTTTTCTGTCTTCCCGCAGTGGGACGTGACCATCAGCGCCCTGTTCTGGGATGCCGCCTCGCGCTCTTTCCACGTATCCGGTCTCGACTGGAGCAAGAGCGTGCGCACGCTGGCGAATGTCCTGCCCTGGGTGTTCGCAGGCCCCGCCTTCGCCGCCATCATCCTCAAGCTGATCTGGCCCCACCGGCGCATGATCCTGCCCGCGCGCGCCTGCGTGCTGCTTGCGGTCACCATGGCGCTGGGGCCGGGGCTGATCGTCAACGGGCTGCTGAAGGAGCATTGGGGGCGGCCGCGTCCGGTGCATCTGGACACCTTCGCCGGCCAGGACACTTTCATGCCCTGGTATGCCTATGGCGGCGCCTGCCCGAGCAATTGCTCGTTCGTGTCGGGTGAAGGGTCGCTGGGCTTCTGGCTGCTGGCGCCCGCGAGCCTGCTGCCGCCGCCCTACCGGGGACCGGCGATGATCGCCGCAGCCGCCTTCGGCACGCTGGCGGGAGGCCTGCGCATCGCATTCGGCGGGCATTTCTTCACCGACGTGGTGTTCTCCGCCGTGCTCACCGTGCTGCTCATCGCGGTGGTCCGCCTTCTGCTGTTCGATCGTGTCCGAGCACCGAGCGACCAGAGCGTGGAGGCCGGCATCGGCCGCATCGGCACCGCCCTCCACCGGCTGGCCCGCACACTCTGGCGCTGGACGGCGACCGGCGTGCGGCACCTCGTAGCCGGTGTGCGCGCCCACTTGCCACGGCGCCGCCCGGGCCTATAGTCCGCGCCGAATTGCGAACCCGTGAGAGACGTGATGGCGCGCGACGTGAAGAAGGTGGTGCTGGCTTATTCGGGCGGGCTCGACACCTCCGTGATCCTGAAATGGCTTCAGACCACCTATGGCTGCGAGGTGGTGACCTTCACCGCCGATCTCGGCCAGGGCGAGGAACTGGCGCCGGCGCGCGAGAAGGCGCTGCTGCTGGGCATCAAGCCGGAAAACATCTTCATCGAGGATGTGCGCGAAGAGTTCGTGCGGGACTATGTGTTCCCCATGTTCCGCGCCAATGCGGTGTATGAGGGCCAGTACCTGCTCGGCACCTCCATCGCCCGCCCGCTGATCGCCAAGAAGCAGATCGAGATCGCCCGCAAGGTGGGCGCCGATGCCGTCTCCCACGGCGCCACCGGCAAGGGCAACGACCAGGTGCGGTTCGAACTGGGCTATTACGCCCTCGAGCCGGAAATCACCGTCATCGCCCCGTGGCGCGAGTGGGACCTCACCTCCCGCACCCGGCTGCTCGAATTCGCCGAGAGCCACCAGATCCCGATCTCCAAGGACAAGCGCGGCGAGGCCCCGTTCTCGGTTGACGCGAACCTGCTGCACTCCTCCTCCGAGGGCAAGGTGCTGGAAGACCCGGCCGATGACGCGCCCGAATATGTCTACCAGCGCACCATCTCGCCGGAGAGCGCACCCGACAAGGCGACGGTGATCGAGATCGGCTTCCAGCAGGGCGACCCCGTCTCCATCGACGGCGAACTGCTGAGCCCCGCGACCTTGCTGGCCCGCCTCAACGAGCTGGGCAAGGCGAACGGCATTGGCCGGCTGGACCTCGTGGAAAACCGCTTCGTGGGCATGAAGTCGCGCGGCATCTACGAGACGCCCGGCGGCACCATCCTGCTCGCGGCCCATCGCGGCATCGAGAGCATCACACTGGATCGTGGCGCGGCGCACCTCAAGGACGAGTTGATGCCGCGCTATGCGGAGCTGATCTATAACGGCTTCTGGTTCGCGCCCGAGCGCGAGATGCTCCAGGCCGCCATCGACCTGTCGCAGCGCTATGTGACGGGAACGGTGAAGGTGAAGCTCTACAAGGGCAACGCCACCGTGATCGGCCGCGAGAGCCCCTATTCGCTCTACAATCAGGATCTTGTGACCTTCGAGGAAGGTGCGGTCGCCTATGACCATCGCGATGCGGCCGGCTTCATCAAGCTGAACGCAAGCTGAACGCCCTGCGCCTGCGCACCTATGGTGCCCGCGCCCGCAAGACCGCCGGCTGACCGGCCGAGAGGCCGGTGGGCGAAAGGCGCACCGGCCTCCTTTTCCAGAAGCGAGACCTTTCACGGCTGGGCCGTGATGCGCGCCAATCGACCGGGGTCGAAGCGGCGCCAGCAAGCCGCTCAGCCGAGCAGACGTGCCTCGCAGCGATCCCGCCCGGAATTCTTGGCCCGATAGAGCGCCTCGTCCGCCATCCGCAGCGCCTGTGTGGGGGCGAAGCCCTCTATGGTCGCCACCGCACAGATGCCCACACTGATCGTGAGCGCCGGCAGGCCAGGATCGATCTGCTTCCAGTCCGCTGTCGCCATCGCAGCGCGGATGCGATCCGCCAGCGCCAGCGCGCCGGACAGGGGGGTCTGGGGCAGCAGGATGACGAACTCCTCCCCGCCATAACGGGCCGCAAGATCGGCGGGGCGATGGATGCAGCCGCCGATCAGCCGTCCCACATGG
>NCCY01000053.1 GCA_002279855.1 Rhizobiales bacterium 12-68-15 | reverse complement strand
GGCGCCCACATAGGCCCGCACGTCGCCGGAGGCCATGGTGGAGACCATCACCTTGGGCAGGCCCACGGGAAGCTCCTGCATGGCCGGCGTCACCAGCGCGGTCGCCCCCGACCCGCCGGCGGAGATGATGCCGAGCACCCCGTCCTGACGGGGCAGCCAGGCCTTGAACGCCTCCGTCATGGCCGCAACAGCCGTGCCGCGATCGCCCGAGGACAGGCCGGACGACCCCCTCGGATGGGCAAGCGCCACTTCCTGGGGCGTCACGTCCCCCCCGGCGCTGCGGCCGGAGGTGGACAGGTCCACGAGGCGCGTGCGCAGGCCCTCGGCGCGGACTAGGTCGCGGATGAAGCGCAGTTCCTCGCCCTTGGTGTCCAGCGTGCCCGCCACCATCACATAGGGCTCGCCCCGCGCGGCTTCCGCCAGCCGCCGCACCGTGTCCACCGGGCTGCCGTCGCGGGTGGCGAGTGTCGGGCGCGAGAGGGTGCGGGCCTGCGCCTCGATGCGCGCGGCCGGCACCGGCTGCGACCAGCGGGTGGGCGTGACGGGATTGGCGAGATAGACCCGCACCGGCCCGGTCGGGGCGGGGGCTGGCGCCGCCCCCGTGGCGGTGCCTTCCGGCACCGCATCGGTCTCGTCATGGCCATGGCGCCCGACGCCCAGCAGACGCTGCTGGAGGTCGCGGTCGCCGGCAAGGGTGGCGGAGGCGATGACGCGGTTGATCCGGCCATTGACCATGATGGCGACCGGATCGGACATCTGCGTCGCCACGCCGATATTCTGCTCGATCACGAGGATCGCCACATCGCCCTGCTCGGCGAGGCGGATCAGCAGTTCCTCCACATGGGCGACGATGACCGGCGCGAGCCCCTCGGTGGGCTCGTCCATCACCAGCAGGCGGGGATTGAGCAGCAGCGCGCGGCTGATGGCGAGCATCTGCTGCTCGCCGCCGGAGAGCTGCCCACCGCCATTGTTGCGCCGCTCGGCGAGGCGCGGGAACACCTCGTAGATGCGCTCCGGCGTCCAGGCGCCGCGCTTGCCCCGCTGCATGACGCGCAGATGCTCGTCCACGGTGAGCGAGCGCCACAGCCGCCGGCCCTGCGGCACATAGCCGATGCCGAGGCGCGCCACCTCGGCCGGCGCGCGGCCGGCAATCTCCTCGCCGAACAGGCGGATGGAGCCGGAGCTGATGGGGACAAGGCCCATGATGGCCTTGCACATGGTGGTCTTGCCCATGCCGTTGCGGCCGACCACGGAGAGCACGCCGCTCTGCAGGGTGAGGTCCACGCCCTGCACCGCATGGGAGCGGCCATAGAACACGTTGAGCCCGGAAATCTGGAGGACGGGCACGCCGTGGGACGGCGGCGCCTTGAGACGCTCAGCCATGGGCACCTCCCGGATCGCCGCCCCCGAGATACAGTTCCTGCACTTCGGGGTCGGTCTCGATGTCCTCCGGGCGGCCTTCCTTGAAGATGCGGCCGTTGTGCATCATGGTCACGCTCTCGACCACGCGCAGCGCCACGTCCATGTCGTGCTCGATGATGATGTAGCCGATATGGCCCGGCAGCGAGGTCAGGATGTGGACGAGGTCCCGCCGCTCGGTGGGCGAGAGCCCCGCCGCCGGCTCGTCGAACAGGATGAAGCGCGGCGCGCCGGACAGAGCGAGGGCGATTTCAAGCTGGCGCTGCTGGCCATAGGCCAGTTCGCCCACGAGACGGTCGCGCACCGGCGCCAGATGCACCGCCTCCACCAGCCCTTCGGCCGCGTGCATCAGCGCCTCGTCGCGACGCGGACGCAGCAGGGAGAAGCGGCTGCGCGAGACGCCCCGGCAGGCGAGATAGACATTGTCCAGCACCGACAGCCCGGTGAACAGGGACGAGATCTGGTAGGTGCGCCGCAGCCCCCGGCGGATGCGCTCGTGAGGCGGGAAGGCGGTCACGTCCTCGCCGAAGAAGCGGATGATGCCGGAGCTGGGCGGGAAGTCGCCGGTGATGCAGTTGAACAGCGTGGTCTTGCCGGCCCCGTTGGAGCCCAGCACCGCCCGCCGCTCGCCGGGGCGCACCGACAGCGTGATGTCGGACAACGCCGCCAGCGCGCCGAACAGGCGGGAGACGCCGCGCAGTTCCAGCGCGTTGGCGGAACTGGCCGCACTCAGGCTCTCGCGGGACGGCAGGGCGTTCATGGCGCGTCGCCCCCGATCCGCATCTGCGCGGCGCGGGCCTCGCGGCTGCGGCGATAGCGCTCCGTGATGCGCGCCCAGATACCCACCAGCCCGTCCGGCGAGAACAGCACGATGACGAGGAAGCCCAGCCCCACCAGAAGCTGGAAGCGCTTGCCGTCCAGCCCCACCGCCTCCAGCAGGTCCAGCGCGAAGGTGCGCAGCAGCACATAGACCAGCGCGCCGATGAACGGCCCGATGGGCCGGCTCATGCCGCCCACCACCGCGATGATCAGCACATCCACCACCGGCCCGACGCCCGCCGTTCCCGGCGAGACCTGCCGCTGGTACCAGACCAGCAGCACGCCCGCGAACGCGGCGATCACCGAGGCGAAGGCATAGGCGGCGATGCGGTGGGCGACCACGTTGAAGCCGAGCGCCGCCATGCGCCGGGGATTGTCCCGCGTGCCCTGGAGGGCGAGCCCGAACGGCGCGCGCGACACATAGACCACCACCGCGCAGGCGAGCGCCGCGCAGGCCAGCGTCAGATAATAGAAGGCGACGTTGCCGCCCCAGTCGATGCCGAGGAAGACCGGCGGCAGGATGCCGTTGAAGCCGCTGAAGCCGTTGAAGATGGTGTAGTTCTGCAGGCAGAGATAATAGAAGGCCGAGGCGATCGCGAGGGTGATCATGATGGTGTAGATGCCCTCGGTCCGCACCGAGAGCGCCCCGCTCAGGGTGCCGAACAGGGTGGCGATGACCACCGCCACCGGCACCGCCGCCCACCACGGCCATTTCAGGCTGATCTGGGCGATGGCGCTGTCGCCGAAGATGGCCACCAGATAGGCCGCGAAGGCCGCCACCGTCATCTGCACCAGGCTGACGATGCCGCCATAGCCCGCCAGGAACATCAGGCTGAGGGCGATCATCCCGAGGATCATGGCATAGGCGAAGATCTGCACCAGCCAGAAGGTCGGCGCGATCAGCGGCATGGCCAGCATCAGCACCACCACCACCCAGAAGGCGGCGCCCTGCCGGGCGATGACCTCGCCGAGACGGTCGCGGGCGGGGGCGGGCGGGTCCAGCGGGCGGGTGTCGGTGATCGCCATGCTCAGCGCCCCGCCGCAAGGCCCTGGGGCCGCACCGCGAGTACCGCGACCATGATGATGAAGGTCAGCATCACCGCATAGGTGGGCATGTAGACCGAGCCGAACTGCTCGGCGAGGCCGACGATGAGCGCCCCCATGGCCGCGCCGGGGATGGAGCCCATGCCGCCGACGATGACCACCACCAGCGAGGACAACAGGATCTTGGTGTCCTCGCCCGGCTGGAGCGACTGGAACGTGCCGCCCACCACGCCCGCCAGCCCCGCAAGGCCGGCGCCGAAGGCGAACACCATGACGAAGATGAGCTGCACCCGCACGCCGGTCGCGGAGAGGATGTCGCGGTCATCCACCCCGGCGCGCACCAGCATGCCGATGCGGGTGCGGTTGAGCGCAAGCCACATGGCGACGCCGACGATGATCGCGCCGATCAGGATGGCGATGCGCACGAAGGGATAGGTCATCATGACCGCCTCCCCGCTGCTGCGCATGCCCACGATGAAGGGCAGCGTCACCGGCCCGGACAGCCAGTCGGGCGTGGTCACCTGGAAGGTGTCGCCGCCATAGCTCCAGAGCAGCAGGTCGGCGACGATGATGGACAGCGCGATGGTCACCAGCGTCTGCCGCAGGTCCTGCCCCTCCATCCAGCGGAACAGCAGCACCTGCATCAGCACCCCGGCGAGGGCCACGACGAGGAAGGCCACCACCAGCGCGACCAGCCACGAGCCGGTGAGATGGCCGACGCTGTAGCCGATATAGCCGCCGAACAGATACAGCGAGCCGTGGGCGAGGTTGACGTTGCGCATCAGGCCGAAGATCAGCGTGAAGCCGCTCGCCACCAGGAAATAGAGCGCGCCCAGCGTGATGCCGTTGAACAGGGCGCTGAGGAACACCCGCTTGCGGCCGAACATGGCCTCCATGCCGGGCGTCCACAGCGCGAAGACGAGCCACAGGACCAGCGCGACCGCGATCAGGATCAGCAGCGACCAGATGGGGCGGCGGGTGATGAAGTCAGCCATGGGCCACCTGCCGCGGCCCGAGGCCCACCGTGCGCAGCGCCCGGCGATAGTCGCTCGGCGACATGCCCATATGAGCGGTGAAGAAGCGGGTGAAGACGCTCTGGCAGGAGAAGCCGAGCCGCCGGCTGATGCTGGTGACCGGCTCGCCGGACGTGACGATCCGGTCCAGCGCCGCATCGAGGCGCACGGTGTTGGCGAAGATGGCCGGCGTCACCCCCACCTGCTCCTTGAACAGCTTGAAGAAATGCGCGCGCGAGAGCCCCGCCTCGCGGGCCACCCGGATGAGCGCGCCCTCCTGGGAGGGATGCGCCTCCAGCAGGCGGCAGGCGCGCTGCACGCGGCGGTCGAGCGACATGGCAGCCGGCAGATGGATCAGGGAGGCCGCAAGCCCCGGCCCGATGGGCTCGCTCGATGCCTGCGCGAGCGCCATCAGCACCGGCGCGAGATTCAGGTCGCGATGGGAGGAGAGCAGCATCTCCACGGTCTCGTCGCGCCAGGCGGCCAGCTCGCGGGTCACCACCAGTTCGGCCGAGGGGAAGGCCCGTGAGCCGGCGGGCGTCATGGTCTGGGCGGCCAGCCATTCGGGCTTCAGATAGACCACCAGGAACAGGCCGCTGGCGCCGCTGCATTCCGGCATGAAGCTGTGGGGTTCCCAGGGGTTGACGGCGGCTCCCATGAAGGCGTCCGCGCGAAACCGGTGGCCGTTGATGTTCACCAGCCCGCACCTGCCCTCCAGATGGAAGATGAGATGCGCTTCCCGGTGCGCGTGCTGGACCAGCGGACGGTCGAGCTCATAGATCGACACCCGGCCGAACGGCCCATGGCAGACTGCGACTGCGCGACTCATGGCTCCTCGCATGGCAGCGGCGCGCCATGCCGCAGGCGGCAGGCCTCGCCTGATGCCGCGCGCAATGGCGGCGGCATCGTCAAGCGGTAGGGAAGGCTGAGGGGAAGGGGCGCGCGCCGGGCGATGCCCCTTCCGCGAGATCAGGTGCCGGGAGGCGGACCCGGTCCGGCAACGTCGCCGGGCCGGGCGGAGACCGCCTTACGACGTGCAGGCCTTACGACTTGCACTCCGGATTGGTGCGCGAGGGCAGCCCCACGGCCTTGAAGGCCTCCGGCGACAGGCCAAGGGTCTGCGACACGTTCGGCACCGTCTTGACGAACTTGTTGGTCAGGTCGCCATTGGGGGTTTCCGCCACCTCGGTGATGAAGGTGGTGGCGATGGCCTGACGGTTGGCATCCAGCTTGATGTCGCCGTTCGGCGCTTTCAGCTCGGTCTTGGCGAGTTCCGCCCGCAGCTTGGCGCCGCCGTCGGAGAGGTCGCCATTCACCTTGTCCATGGCCTGCGCCAGGGCGTTGAAGGCGTTGTAATAGTTCGTGGCGAACAGCGAGGGGCTGGCGAACCGCTTGTCGGCCGGATAGGCCTCCTGATAGGCCTTCACCCAGGCCTTCCAGCGCGGATCGTCCCAGGCGTCGGCGACACCGCCCGACGAGGGCGTGCCCACCAGCAGCTTCTTGGCGGCCCCGCGCGAGGACAGCACGGTCTGGTCCACCATGATGGACCCGCCGATGAACTTCGCCTTGCCGCCGGTCTGGCTGTACTGGTTCAGGAAGTTCACCGCATCGCCGCCGCCGAGGCCGAGGAACACCGCGTCCACGTCATCGGGAATGTTGGCGATCACCGAGCCGAAGTCCTTGGTGCCGAGCGGCACCCACTGGCGCTGCACGATCTGCCCGCCGGCGCGGCAATAGCCGAGGGCGAAGCCGAAGACCTGCGTATAGGGGAAGGAGTAATCCTCGCCGATCACCGCGACCTTCTTGTAGCCCTTGTCCTTGAACACATATTCGCCAAGGCCCGCCATCCACTGCGCGCCGTCGCTGTTGAAGCGGAAGAAGTTCGGCGACGGGTTGACGAAGGTGGTTTCCAGCGCGCCGGACGACCCGTTGATCATCACAAGGTTCGGCACGGTCTTGCTGTAATCGCGCATGGCGATGCCTTCGGACCCGGACAGGGGACCGATGATCAGCTGCACCTTGTCCTGTTCCACCAGCTTGCGCGCGGCGCGGAGCGCCGAATCCGGGCTGGCATCGGTGGGCACGACGATGAGTTCGATCTCGCGCCCGGCGATCTTGTTGTTGGCCTGCTTGGCGGCAATCTGCACGCCGCGCACGCCGTCCTCGCCGCCGGAGGTCAAGGCCCCCGAAAGCGTGGCCATGACGCCGATCTTGAGCTTTTCCTGAGCTTGGCCACTCGAAGTGGTTGCCATGAGACAGCAGGCCGCGACGGCCGCCAATATCAGCGTATTGCACTGCGAAATCGGGGGCGGCTTTTTTTAATCCGCTCTAACCTTACGGTAGCACAGGCCAACCGGCTGCCAAGATCACAGTCATTGCTGAGGGTCTGCTTTTCGCCGGAATACAACCGCCCCCGCGACGCCGCTCCGGCACGCCGCAGCGGGTCGCGGCGCCCGCCCGGCGGCCCGGCACACCTCCCCGCAAGGGGTGCGCGCGGCGCACGGGGTGCGTGCCGCACCACCGGGCACCCTGCGGCGGCGTGCTGCCGCTTCCGCATGCACAGGCCGGTGAGATGCTCACCAGAGCGCCTCAGCTTTCATCGCACCCAGATACAAATCATTGAATTCAAATGAAATAACATTATTTATCGTGCCGATTCTTTCGCCTTGAGCGTTCTACATCACGATCCTAGGCTTCTCACAGTTGATGTGAGGAGAGGTCAGGTGACTGAAGAACGTGCACCCTCCCAGCCCTCCCGCACCGGTGCGGTGCTGGAAGTCCCCAGTTCCACGCTGAAGGGCAACCAGGCCTATGAGAGCCTGCGCCGGGAGATCGTCTCCTGCCGCATCCTGCCCGGCACGCGCTTCACCGAAGCGGAACTGATGGAGCGCCTCGACATCGGCAAGGCGAGCTGCCGCATCGCATTGCAGCGGCTGATCCAGGATGGCGTCGTCGCCTCCATGCCGCGCCACGGCTACCGCGTCACGCCCATCACGGTGAAGGACGTGGAAGAGGTGTTCGCGCTGCGCCTCGTTCTGGAGCCGGTGGCCGCGCGCGGCGCGGCGGGCCGCGTCAACCGCGCCCATCTGGAACGGCTGGAACAGGCCTGCCGGGTCAAGCTGACCACCGATGTGGGCAACCAGATCGACTTCTTTCTGGAAGCGAACCGCTCCTTCCACATGGCCATTGCGGAGGCGGCGGGCAACCAGCGCCTGTGCCGCACGCTCTCCGGGCTTCTGGACGAGATGACCCGCCTCGTCGCCCTCGGCTTCGGCGTGCAGGGCATCCGGCCCAATATCGACAACGACCACACACTGCTGATCGAGCATCTGGTGGCCGGCCATGCCGACGCCGCGGCGGAAGTGGCCCGGCGCCATGTGGAGACCTTCCGCGACATGACCATGGAGAAGGTGGTTGCGAGCCTGCGGGAGTCCGCAGCCGTGCTGCCGGTCGGCCTGTCGCAGACGGTTCCGGCTGCGGGAGGCGAGCGGTGAGCGTCGTCCGGCTCGAAAGCGTCGGCAAGAGCTTCATGCGGCGCGATGGCGAGCAGCTCGAAGTGCTGCGCAACATCGACCTTGAGGTTCCCGAGCGCTCCATCGTCGCGCTTGTCGGTGCATCCGGCTGCGGCAAGAGCACCCTGCTCAACATCATCGCCGGCCTCGTCCAGCCGGACCAGGGCAAGGTGCTGCTGAACGATGTTCCCTCGCGGGAATTCCGCGACTGGCGGACCATGGCCTACATGTTCCAGGAGGACCGCCTGTTCCCCTGGCGCACCACCGCGCAGAATGTGGGGCTCGGCCTCGAAGCCTTCGGCGTGCCCCGCACCGAGCGGCGCGAACGGGTGCGCAAGGTTCTCGAACTGGTGGGGCTCGACAAGTTCGCGGACGCCTTTCCGCACGAACTCTCCGGCGGCATGCGCTCGCGCGCAGCGCTCGGCCGCAGCCTCGTCACCGAGCCGGCCATCCTCCTCATGGACGAGCCCTTCTCCAAGCTCGACCCTTCCATCCGCTCCCAGATGCACGACGAGGTCCTGCGCATCGCCGCGCTGAAGGGCATGAGCGTGATCTTCGTCACGCACGATGTGGAAGAGGCGGTGGTGCTGGCGGACAAGATCGTGGTCCTGCATCCCCGTCCGGGGCGTGTCCGCGAGACCCGCACCATCGCCCTGCCCTATCCGCGCAACCCGCTCTCGCCGGAAGTGGCCGAAGACGTGCGGCTTCTGCGGCTCAGCCTGTGACCGGAGCGCGCCTCATGACCCTTGCTGTCTCCGTCGCCCGGCGCACCGCCCGGCAGGCCCTTCAGGAGCGCCGCGTGCGGCTCATCCTGCTGCGGCTCATCCTCGTCGCCGGTTTCCTGCTGCTGTGGCAGGTGGCCTCCCTCGGCACGCCGGCCTTCATCCTGCCGAGCCCCGCGCGGGTCTGGGGCGCCTGGAGAAATCTGGTCGAGACGCCGAGCTTCTGGACCGATTTCGGCATCACCTTCTGGCGCATCATCGTCGGCTTCTCCATCGCCGCCGTGGTGGGCGCGGTGCTCGGCATCGTGCTGGGCGCCAGCCGGCTGCTGGGCGACCTGTTCGAGCCGGTGCTCGTCATCATCAACACGGTGTCGTCCTCCATCTGGGCGATCTTCGCGCTGATCTGGTTCGGCCTGTCCAACTGGACCACCATCTTCGTGGTGTTCATGACCGCCATGCCGCTGATCCTGACCAATGTCTGGCAGGGGACGCGCACGGTGAACCGGGAATATGTGGAACTGGCGCAGACCTTCCGCATGTCGCGGACCAAGGTCCTCACCAAGATCTACCTGCCCACCATCCTGCCGCTGTTCTTCGCCGGTGCGCGGCTCGCCTTCGGGTTCGGGGCGCGCGTGTCCATCGTGGCGGAGACGCTCGGCGCCTCCAGCGGCATCGGCTACCGGCTGCGTCAGGCGGCCGATCTTGTCCAGACCGATCAGGTCTTCGCCTGGACCCTCACCCTCGTCGCGCTGATGATCGCCCTTGAATCCATCATCCTAAAGCCTCTCGAAAGGCATCTGTTCTCTTGGAGGGAACGTCAGTCCGCCTGAGTTCGACACGTACGACCCACCATCGACGTTCAAACTGGAGACTGGTCTCATGAAACGCATTCACATGCTTGCGGCAGCGCTCGCCTTTACCTTTTCCGTGGGGTCTGCGGAAGCCGCCAAAGTGCGCATTGGCTACTGGAGCTCCGGCGTCAGCCTCGGCTTCGGCTCGTTCCTTGAGGCCGGCAAGTTCATGGAGAAGCAGGGGCTGGAGGTGGAGTACGTCAAGTTCCCGGACGTGAACGCCCCGACCAAGGCCATGGCCGCCGGCGCCATCGACTTCGCCATCGGCGCGAGCGCCGGCAGCGCGCTCTCGGTCGCCACCGACGGCCTGCCGGTGAGCATCGTGCTCGCCACCCAGGTGGCGGACCTCGACTTCGTGGTGCTGGCGGATTCGCCGGTGACCAAGATGGCGGACCTCAAGGGCAAGAAGATCGGCATGTCGCCCGCCGGCAGCGCCACGGCGGCGATCACCTCCGCCATCCTCATGAAGAATTACGGCATGACCGCCGCAGACTTCCAGGCGGTGCCGGGCAACGATTCCCGCCTCGCCCAGTTTCTCAGCCAGAAGGAAATCGAGGCGGCGGCGCTGCGCACCGTCACCATCGCCCTGCTGCCCGACCTGAAGCTGCGCAAGATCGGCTCGTTCCGCGCGGAGTGGAAGACCATCACCGGCAAGGACGCCCCGCCCGTGCTCGGCGTCGGCCTGATGCGCGATGCCTGGATGAAGGAGAATCCCGATGCCCCCGCCAGGGTCGTCGCCGGGATGCGCAACGCCTTCGAGGCGGGCAAGGCCGACAAGGACGGCGTCGCCAAGGCCCTGATGGCGGCCGGCAACATCAAGGAAGCCGACGCCAAGGCTTATGCGGCGTTGTGGGACGGCATCTACACCGTCTCCATGGAGCCCGCCGACATCGCCTCGCTGAAGGCCGAGTTCGAGGTGTTCAAGAGCGTCGGCGCCGTCAAGGGCACCCTGCCGGACGCCGCCCTCAATCCCGCCCCCTACGAGGCCTCCAAGGCCATCAAGTGACCGTCCGGACGGTCGCCAACCCCTCGGGCCGCCTCAGGCGGCCCGCACACACCAGCAAGAGAGATCTGGAATGCCCAAGACCATGAAGGCCCTGCTGCTGCGCCAGCACGGCGAGGTGAGCGACCTTGAGGTGGTGAACGACCACCCGGTTCCCAGCCCCAGGCCCGGCGAGGTCCTGATCCGCGTCGGCGCATCCTCCTTCAACTATCATGACGTGTTCACCGTGAAGGGCATGCCCGGCATCAAGGTGCCGCTGCCGGTCATCATCGGCCTCGACATGGCCGGCGAGATCGTGGAGCTGGGCGAGGGCGTCACCGGCTGGAGCGTGGGCGACCGGGTGCTGGTCAACCCGCTCAACCCCGCCAAGGGGCTGATGGGCGAGATGCTCGACGGCGGCATGGCGGAATACTGCGCCGTCACCGCCGGCCAGCTCATCCGCATGCCCGACGGCGTGAGCTTCGTGGATGCCGCCGCCCTCCCCGTCGCCTACGGCACGGCGCACCGCATGCTGGTGACCCACAAGACGGTGAAGCCCGGCGACACCGTGCTCATTCTCGGCGCCTCGGGCGGGGTCGGCACGGGCTGCGTGATGCTGGCCAAGGAAATGGGCTGCGAGGTGATCGCCTGCGCCGGCTCCGACGACAAGATGGCGCGCCTGAAGGAACTGGGCGCCGACCATGTCGTCAACTACCGCACCACCGACTTCTCCAAATGGGCCATCGAAAAGTATGGCAAGCCCCAGCGCCGCACCCATGAGGGCGGCGTGGACGTGGTCATCAACTTCACCGGCGGCGACACCTGGGCGCCCTCGCTCAAGTGCGTGAAGCGCGGCGGCTCCATCCTCGTGTGCGGCGCCACCGCCGGCCACGATCCCAAGGAAGACCTGCGCTACATCTGGAGCTTCGAGCTGAAGGTCATCGGCTCCAACAGCTTCTACCACGAGAACCTCTCCGCCCTCATGGACATGATCCAGGAGGGGCGCCTGAAGCCCGTGGTGGACAAGGTCCTGCCGCTGGAAGAGGCCGCCGAGGGCCTGCGCATGATCCGTGACCGCGAGGTCATGGGCAAGATCGTCGTCACCCCCTGAGAGGCCGCCATGTCTGACGCACCCAAGACCGAGGCAGCCAAGGCTGCCCCCCTGACCCGCGAGCAGGTCGAAGCCCTGCTCCTCAAAGGCCCCTTCCACCAGTGGCTCGGCCTCTCGGTCGAGGATGTGGGGGAAGGCACCATCCGCATCCGCGCCAAATGGCGGCCGGAATGGGTGGTGAATGCCGAGCGCGGCTATGCCCATGGCGGCATCCTCGCCACCCTCGTGGACCTCACCGCCGACTGGGCGCTGGTGTCGAAGACCGGACGGGGCGTGCCGACCGTGGACCTGCGGGTGGACTATCACCGCGCCGCCATGCAGCACGACCTGATCTGCATCGGCAAGGTCATCAAGTTCGGCGGCCAGCTCTGCGTGTCGGAAGCGCAGGTGCTGGACGAAGAGGGCCGGCTGCTGGCCAGCGGGCGCGGGGTCTACATGATCCCGCCCAAGGCCTGAGGGGACAAGCCGTGGCCGAACTCGACCATGTGGTGATCAACACCCTCACGGAGATGGACGCGGCCGCGGACCTCTTCGCGGCGCTGGGCTTCCAGCTCACGCCGCGAGGCCACCATTCGCTGGGCTCCATCAATCATCTGATGATGACCGCCGGCGCCTATCTGGAACTGGTGGGCGTGCCCGAAACCGGGCTCCGGCGGCAGGACGTGCTGGACAGCCCGCGCGGCCTCAACGGCCTGGTGCTGAAGACGACGGATGCGGACGCGACCGCCGCCGCCCTCGCCGCCGCCGGCTTCGCGCCGCAGGGGCCGGTGGACTTCTCCCGTCCCGTCGCCCTTGAGGGGCGGGACGCGGAGGCCCGCTTCCGCACGGTGCGGTTTCCCGCCGAGACCTTTCCCGGCGGGCGGGTCTATTTCTGCCAGCACCTGACGCCGGAGCTGGTGTGGCGGCCGGAATGGCTGGTGCATCCCAACGGCTTCTGCGGCATCGACCGGTTCCGGGTGGAGACGCCGCAGCCGGAGGCGCAGGCCGCTTTGTTTGCCCGCGCCTTCGGCGTGCACGCGGCGCAGGACGGTGCGGACTGGCGGGTTCCCGTCGCCGATGCCGACCTCATCGTCGCGCGAGGGCCGCAGGCGCGCTTCGCCACGGCGCGCCTCCTGTTCTCCGCGCTCGACGAGATCGAGCGCCGCGCCCGCGCGCATGCCGAAACCACCTTTGACCGTCTGGGGCCGGACGCGGGGCACCTCACCATTGCCGGCCTCAACGTCACCCTCACCTGTGGGAGCAGCCGATGAGCCTTCCCTGCAATCTCGGGGACTTCGTGAGCCGGACCGGCGCGCCCGACCGCCCGCTCATCATCGGCCTCGACGGCGACGGCGCGACCCGCGTGATGACCCGCGCCGCCTTCGACGCGCTGGCGGATGCCTTCGCGCGCGGCCTGCTGAAGCGCGGCATCCGGCGCGGCGAGCGCATCGCCATCCTCGCCGCCAACCGGCCCGATTACGTGGCCGTGTTCATGGGCGCCATGCGGGCGGGCATCGTGCCCGTTCCGGTCAATTTCAAGTTCCCCGCCGCCACCATCGCACAGGTGATCGCCGACAGCGGCGCCCGGCTCGTGGTGCATGACGAGGAGCGCCTTGCCGCCCTGTCCGGCCCGGCGCTGCCGGGGGTGGAGCGGGTGGCGTTCGACGGGGAGGGTGAAGGAAGCCTTGCCGCGTGGCTCGATCCCGGCCCGTTCGAGCCGGTCACGCCCGCGCCCGGCGAGACCGCTCTGAGCCTCTACACCTCCGGCTCCACGGGAATGCCGAAGGGCGTGCTTCTCTCCCATGCCTCGCATCTGTGGGTGGCGAAGACGCGCATGGAGGAGACCGACCTGTCCGGCGCCCGCGTGCTCATCGCCGCGCCGCTCTACCACATGAACGCGCTGGCCCTCGCCATCCTCGTCTGCGCCAGCGGGGCGAGCGCGGTGATGCTGCCCCAGTTCAAGGCGGTGCCCTATATCGAGGCCATCAGCGCCCATGGCTGCACCTTCCTGACCGCCGTTCCGCCGATGATCGCCATGATGCTGCGGGAGAAGGACGCGCTGGCGCGGGCCGATCTGTCGGGCGTGCGCATGGTGCGCATGGGCTCGGCGCCGGTGAACGATTCCCTCGCCGCGCAGATCCGCACGCTGCTGCCCAATGCCCGCATCATCAACGCCTATGGCACCACGGAAGGTGGCCCCATCGTGTTCGGGGAGCATCCGGACGGGCGCCCCGCGCCCATGGGCTCGGTCGGCTATCCGCACCCGCAGGTGGCGGTGCGGCTGGTGAACGGCGAGACACCGGACACCGGCGTTCTGGAAATGAAAAGCCCCGCCATCATGCAGGGCTATCACAACCGGCCCGACGTGCGCTCGCCGGTGACCGCGGACGGCTATTACAACACCGGCGACGTGTTCCGGCGCGATGCGGAGGGCTTCTATTATTTCGTCGGCCGCGCGGACGACATGTTCGTCAGCGGTGGCGAGAACATCTTCCCCGGCGAGGTGGAAGCGGTGCTGGAGAGCCATCCGGACGTGATGCAGGCCTGCGTGGTGCCAGTGGATGACGACATCAAGGGGCAGAAGCCGGTGGCCTTCGTGGTGCGCCGGCCGGGGGCGAGCCTCGACGAGGCGACGCTCAAGACCTATGTGCTGGCCAATGCCCCGGCCTACCAGCATCCGCGCCGGGTGTGGTTCCTCGACCAGATGCTGCTCGCCTCCACCAACAAGATCGACCGCGCCACCCTGCGCCAGCGGGCGGAGGCCGAACTGAACCCGGCGGTGGCCTCGTGAGCGCCCGTCCGGCCCTTGAGGCCTGCCCGCAGACGGTGGCGGACCGGGCATTGGTGGACCGTGCCTGGGTGGAGGAAGCGGTGGGGCGCATCGAAGCCGACATCAACCGCTCCGCCGACACCCATCTCATCCGCCTGCCGCTGCCCGGCGCCCCCGGCATCACGCTCTATCTGAAGGACGAATCCAGCCATCCCACCGGCAGCCTGAAGCACCGGCTGGCGCGCTCGCTGTTCCTCTATGCCCTGTGCAACGGCTGGATCGGCCCGCGCACCACCATCATCGAATCCTCCTCCGGCTCCACCGCCATCTCGGAGGCCTATTTCGCGCGCCTGCTGGGCCTGCGCTTCATCGCCGTCATGCCCCGCACCACCTCGCCCGAGAAGGTGGCCGCCATCGCCTTCGAGGGCGGCGAGCCCCATCTCATCGACGGCTGGGACACGTCGGGCGCCGCGCGCCGGCTCGCCGCGACGCTGGACGGCCATTACATGGACCAGTTCACCTTCGCGGAGCGGGCGACCGACTGGCGGGGCAACAACAACATCGCGGAATCCATCTTCGACCAGATGGCGCGCGAGCCCCATCCGGTGCCGCGCTGGATCGTCTGCGGCGCGGGCACGGGCGGCACGGCGGCCACCCTCGGCCGCTTCGTGCGCTACCGCAAGCATGCCACCCGCATCTGCCTTGCGGACCCGGAAGCTTCCGTCTTCCATCGCCACCACGCCGACCGCTCGGTGCGGCAGGTGGAGGCCTGCAAGAGCGTGATCGAGGGCATCGGCCGCACGCAGGTGGAGCCCTCCTTCATTCCCGATCTGGTGGACCGCACCATCGTGGTGCCCGATGCTGCCAGCATCGCCGCCGCGCGCAAGGTGAGCAGCCTGATCGGCCGCTCCTGCGGCGGCTCCACCGGCACCAGCATCACCGCCTGCCTGGAGCTGATCGGCGAGATGACGGCGCGCGGCGAGGCCGGCGCCATCGTCACGCTGCTGTGCGATTCCGGCGAGCGCTACCGCTCCACCCTCTATGACGATGCGTGGCTCGCCGCGCAGGGATTTGACCTTTCACAGCACAGCGCGCGGCTCGACGCGGTCTTCGGATCGCGCCCGTAAACCGCCGGATCGGGAAACACATCATGCAGTCCGCTTTCGACTGGAGCGTCGGCTATCCCTCGCGCCGCCTGCCGGTGTTCGGCAACAATGTGGTGTCCACCTCCCACCCGATTGCGGCGCAGGCGGGCCTGCGGATGCTGTGGAAGGGCGGCAATGCGGTGGATGCCGCCATCGCCGCCGCCGCCGCCATGACCATCGTGGAGCCCTGCTCCAACGGCCTCGGTTCCGATGCCTTCTGCATCCTGTGGGACGGCACGCAGCTGCACGGCCTCAACGCCTCCGGCTGCGCGCCGCAGGCCTGGACGGCCGACTATTTCCACGGGAAATACGGCGCCGAGGCCCGCACCCCGCCGGTGCGCGGCTGGGACAGCGTGACCGTGCCCGGCGCGGTGGCAAGCTGGGCGGCGCTCTCGGAGCGGTTCGGCCGGCTGCCGTTCGCCGACCTGCTGGAGCCTGCCATAGAGATCGCGGAGCGCGGCTATCTGGTCTCCACCAATGTGCAGCACAAATGGACCGCCGCCGCGAACCTGCCCCTGCTCGCCCGCCAGCCGGGCTTTGCCGAGGCCTTCCTGCCCAGGGGACGCGCCCCGCATGTGGGCGAGCATTTCCGCCTGCCGGGCGCGGGGCGTGCCCTGCGGCTGATCGCGGACACCAAGGGGCGGGCCTTCTATGAGGGCGAGATCGCCCACGCGCTGGAGGCCCATGCCCGCGCCCATGGCGGCGCCATGACGGCCGCCGACCTTGCCGCCTATCGCCCCGAATGGGTGGAGCCGGTGGCGCAGGACTATCGCGGCGCCACCGTCCACGAAATCCCGCCCAACGGGCAGGGCATCGCGGCGCAGATCGCACTGGGCATCCTCGCCCATTTCGACCTTGCCGGCCTCGGCGCCGACAGCGTGGCGGCCCAGCATCTCCAGATCGAGGCCATGAAGCTCGCCTTCGCCGACGTCTACCGCTATGTGGCCGACCCGGCCGCCATGGCGCTGACGCCCGCCGACATGCTGGACCCGGCCTATCTCGCAACCCGAGCGAAGCTGATCGACCCCGCCCGCGCCACCCCGTTCGCCCCCGGCAATCCGGTGAAGGGCGGCACCATCTACCTCACCGCCGCCGACGCCTCGGGCATGATGGTGAGCTTCATCCAGAGCAATTACATGGGCTTCGGCTCCGGCGTGGTGCTGCCGGACTATGGCGTCTCGCTCCAGAACCGCGGCTGCGGCTTCAGTCTGGACGCGGCGGAGCCCAATGGCGTCGCGCCCGGCAAGCGGCCGTTCCACACCATCATTCCCGGCTTCCTCACGCGGGACGGCGCGCCGGTCATGAGCTTCGGCGTGATGGGCGGCAACATGCAGCCGCAGGGCCATGTGCAGACCCTCGTGCGCATGCTGGATTTCGGCCAGAACCCGCAGGCGGCCTGCGATGCCCCCCGCTGGCGGTTCGAGCAGGGCCTGACCATCAATGTGGAAGCCGGCGCCGACCCCGCGCTGGTCGCCGGCCTCTCCGCCCTCGGGCACGATGTCGCCCCGCTCACCGACAGCTACATGGACTTCGGCGCCGGCCAGTTCATCTGGCGCATGGGCGACCCCGCCGTGGAAGGCTACGCCGCCGCCAGCGACCCCCGCCGCGACGGCCAGGCGGTGGTGAGCTGAGGGGGGGAATGACCGGCCGCCGGAGCTGAATATAGCCCGGCGGCACCGGCCGGAGAACATCCGGCTCCAGCTGAGGCCAGGGCGGCCGGTGCCGGCACACCGGCGCATGCAAATGCGCCGGGACAGGCGCCCGGCGGCACTTTGCCGGGCACGCGGCGGCGGGCCACCGTGGCGGCTCGCCAGGCGATCCGCCAGGTTGAACATCCCCCGGACCCCGCCTGTAACGTGTCTCCAGTGTTTCCTGTGTTTCTGGCCGGGCGCACGCCTGTGCACGGACTATCGGGCAGCGCCGGAGTAGAGTTTATAGCAATGATAAAGTGTATCAGGTCCGCTTACCTTGGCTGGACCTGCGTGATAGTGCTGCTTCGCATGCGTCCATCGGGTGGAGTATGGGCCGGTTCATGCAGCCAGACCTGTCGCTTGTCTTTTCCAACCATCGGTCCGAGCTGCGGAGCTATCTCCAGCGCCGGCTCGGAGACGGACCTATGGCCTGCGACCTGGTTCAGGACACGTTCCTCAACATCCTGGAGCGCCCGGACACCCGCATCCAGGATATCCGCGCCTATCTCTTTGCGATTGCTCGCAATCTTCTCACCAATCACCGCAAGCAGGAAGCCCGCCGCCGCACCGATCCGGTCGCCCCGGACGCCTTCGCCCAGATCGCCGCCGACCAGCCCTCCCCCGAGGACGCCGCCGACTCCCGCCTCCAGCTCGAACGCCTCCATGCCCTGGTGCAGGAACTCCCCCGCCGCACCCAGGAAATCTTTGTCCTGAACCGCATCGAAGGCCTCACCCATGCGGAGGTCGCGCGGGAGCTAAGTATTTGCGAAAGCTCGGTTCAGAAGCACCTCGCACATGGGTTTCGGCTTTCGGAAGGTCAGCGGTGCGCACCGACCAACACGCGGATGACATCGGAATGCGCGCCGCGGAATGGGTCGCGCGCCTCGACGGCGCCGCCCTGAACCACGACGAAACCCTTGCCCTGCGGGACTGGCTCGCGGCAAGCGCCGACCACCGCGCCGCGTTCGAGGAAGCCCAGTCCACCTGGCGCGAGCTGTCCCTCCTGCGTCACGATCCCGGCCCGTTGCGCGCGTGCCTGCCCGTCCGCCGCCGGGAGCGCATCCGGCGCCGGGCGGCGGGAATCGGCGCCGTTATTGCATTTGCCGTGCTTGCCGCCGCCGCCGCCCGTTTCCACTTCGGCGATCCCTGGCTGCTCGCCGCCGCCGACTATCACACCGCGCCGGGCGAATTGCGCACCGTCACGCTGGCGGATGGCAGCTCGGTGGAGCTTGGCCCGGCAAGCGCCATCGCAATCGAATTCCGCGACACGGAGCGTCGGGTGAAATTCCTCGCCGGCGAGGTTTTCTTCAGCGCGGCGCCGCGCACCCAAGCTGAGCCACGCCCCTTTGTCGTCGAGGCGGCCGGCGGCACGACCACTGCGCTGGGAACCCAGTTCGTTGTCGAATCTGCCGGCGACGGCGCCGACGTGCTCGCCGTCCAACACCGGATTGAGGTGGCCCTTCAGCAGGATGGCGGAAAGCGGGGCGTCGTGCTCTCGCCGGGAGAAGAGGTGCGATACTCCCCCGAGGGCGGGATGGGACAGGTCCGGACCCGCGACATCACCTCGGCGACCGCATGGCGCCGGGGCATGCTGGTGTTCAACGGCGCCCCCTTGCGCCATGTGGTGGAAACGCTGAACCGCTACCGGCGCGGGCGCATTGTCATCCTTGACGAGACGCTGGCCGAGCGGCGGGTGAGCGGCGTGTTCGCCACCCATGACCTGAACGACGCCATCGAGACCATGACCTCCGAACTCGGCATCACGGCGAGGTCGGTTTATCCTTTCATCACAGTGCTTTATTAGTTTTTTAGAAAACGCGCCGAGTTTTTTTACTGGGTTCGCTCGCCCAGTTGTCTTCCTTCCTGCGGGCCGCAGTCGATCGCAGCCCGGCCCCGCCATCGCGCGATCTGGAAGGAAGACCATCTTATGACGACCCGGGTAAATCTCCGCTCAGGCCGCTTGCGCCGGCACATTCTCAGCGGGGCTGC